>JACDCK010000191.1 GCA_013817595.1 Pyrinomonadaceae bacterium
ATTACACCTGAACCGACAAACAGTTCTTGCCGTCGGAATTGAGCGTAGCGCATGCGTTCGCGGTTGTTCTCGAAGTAACTGATTGTCTGGCGCACTGCTTCTTGGACTTGCGCCGCAGTCGGCCGCAGCCGCCGGAGATTAACCAACAGGGACTCCACATCACCTTCATCAAGTTGGGCCAGTCGCGCGGTGGTCCATTGCTTGGCCTTCGCACTGGCCGCTCCATAGACAAGCTTGCTCAAATCGGCTAGATGCTCGCGCGCGTGATAGAGATCCACGATCTCGATAGCTCCCGGAAAGTGTTCAGCCGCGATACCCCACACCCAGGGCGCACCATCACCGATGAAGATCACCTGCGCGGCCCGGCGCAGCCCCCGCCGCACTGCTTCACCGTAGATGCGCCAGCCAAAGGCGGCGGCTGGTTCAATCGCTCCCACGTAAGTGGTCGAAGCTTCGTCGCGCTGCGGTCGACCCTCTTGGTCCACCCCCGGCTGCGTGAACACGCAGCCCAGCTTCGCCTCGCGGGTGTGCGCCTCGCCGCTTGGCGATTTCCCCCGCCGCCCTACAGTCTCACGTCTGATTACCGGCACGCCCGTACCGTCAACGCTCACGTATAGCTTCGCTACCGATTTGAGCGGAACCACTCTCTGATCGTTTATCACCATTTGCCGCTCCCTTTGTCCCAGCGCCTCAAGCGCTGCCCCAACCCCTTCCGCAACTCGTTCCACGGCTTTGGTTTGCACTTTGATCCCCGCTAACTCCTCCAGATCCACTCGCCCCTCATTAAATGATTCTTTTCCGCCCACGCGCGCCATTAAGCGCCGCACGCCAGGACTAAACGACGTGCCCACCAGATCGAGCGCTTCGTCCCGCGGCAATACTCCTTGGCCACACGCGCTACAGTAGTAATACGCGCGCCGGAACTCGACTTGACCTACTACCGTGGTGATCTCTTTACTGCGGTAATCCACAAAAGTTGTGGCGTGACCAGCCGCGCATTTCACCGCCGCCTGAGAGCTACCGCAGTCGCTGTTGAGCAGCTTCGCCAGCAGCACGCCACCGACTTCGTGCATCACTGCCCGAATTGCCAACTCGCTCGCTTCCAGATCCAAATCATCTGTTTGTCGCTGCAGCCGCCCCAGCAAACGCTCTAGCTCTTGCGCAACTTCCTGCTGTACTTCCGCTGCAAGGTTTTTTTTAGCTGCGCTAACTCGCGCTCGTCGCTGAGCGTGGGTACCGGCCGCAACCGGCAGATCTGCTCATTGACCTCCACTATTTCCCCGCACAACGCCACAAACCGCCGATAGTTTGCCAGCTCGCTTTCCACCTGCTGCAGTTCCGGCCCTAAATGCAAATTCTGCGCGCGGCTCTTGCCGCGCTGGGTTGTGTTCCAAAGATACTGGGGCCCATGACCGGCGTGGCCCGCTTGGGCACAGGCGCAGTTTCCCCGCCCGCATTTACGGTAACGAACCGAGATCATTCCCGGCCGAAAATCCCCCAGGTTGCTCAACTGTTCAAAAAGTTGTTGCCGCCGCTCTTCGAGGTCCACCACCGATTCTGTCATCGCTTTCAGAGCCTCCATAATCTGTCTGCTAATATAGCAGTCAGAGTATAGCCTCTTTTCAGCGAAACTCAACCCGACCCATAAATTTGTCGTACACCCTTCTGGCGAGTATCATTGACTTTTCTCTATCACAAGAATAGTATCCCGCGGTTCTTCGTCACTGCGCTGCATTCTCACGAGCCTCTGCTTCTTTGGATACTCGCTAAGGTTCAGTTCTCTCTATTCGCCAGTTACTCCAGTCAACGGCTTACTCGCCGTACTAGAAGGGGCATCAAACCTTTGGTTTTGGAACAAATAACTAAGGAGAATCCTCATGAAAAGTCTACTGATCGCGACCCTTACAATAATTGGCCTCCCATCGATGCTCTGGGCCCAGGGGTCTGTGGTGGTTAGAATTGAAGATCCTGTTGGATCTCATTGTATAGACGCAACAACTGAAACCGTCACCATACACCTTCGAAGAGTGTTTACCCAAAAGAACGACAACCTCTTTACCGAGGACAAGAGGGCCGGGGTTGTATTGACCGCCCGGCTTAGTGGAACCGGGGACCAGGCCGATGTTGATGTAAAGTTACCTTCCGTGAGTCTCGTTAGCATTAAGGACGAAAAAGCTGGGCGAGTATCGCTTGCTCTTGAATACCAGATCGCGCGCTATTTACAACTAAAGAGCAAGGAGGGAGTCCTTACTACCGACATGCAGTTGTCGCTCTTTGCCGCGAAGAAGCGCGGCAAGAATACGTTTGGTCAGATTCTTGATTTAGCTGGCCAGGCACTCACAAAGCTTCCAATCCCGGCAAATCCATATAGCGGTGCTGCGAGTAAGTTTCTTGAGTTCACAAACAACGCGATCGATGCCAGTATTGCTGAACAGCAGAGCTTGCCTTTTGGGGAGATCTCTTTGGCCTTCAACAGGGGACAGCAGCCTGACCTCAACAAGTGCAAGAGTGCCGGCAAAGAACGTACCGGAGCATTTGGCGTTATACTTTCGACCGGCATAAAAGACTCAGAACTCATACCAACTACGAACACGGAGCAGCTTTACTGCTTTACTTATAACAGCGCGGCTACGTATGAAATGCTGGCCGCTAAGAGGGTCAATGGTGTCTGTCCGGCGAATGCAAGCGCATATAAAGGCGTAAATAATGACTACACAATGTTCCTAATGAGCGCGAGCGCCAACAAGGACATATTGCTGATGAATAACGCCCAACAGACTAAGATTGACGAATCACGGAAACGTTGTAAGGCTTTCGGGCTACCGTCGGAGGCGTGTGGAGTGCCCCTCCGCTAAGCCGAAACGAAGATCAGTTTTCAGGAAGCATTCGCACGCTGAACATCCTTTAGCCTGAACTTGCCAGCCGGGTGTCTCGAAATCCCGGGTGATTCATTTGAACGAACTCTTCAGGATCGCGACACTGTGTGTTTCTTCACCGTTCAGTTCTTTGAGACACAAGGACGTGTCGGAGGAGCGAGGGTTGTTACGGAATCAGGTCAGTTAAGAGCCGTCAAATGAATCAGTATCTCACACTACTTAGACACGTTCTCGACGAAGGAGTTGAAAAGAGCGATCGCACTGGCACTGGAACGATCAGCACGTTTGGTTACCAGATGCGTTTCGATCTAAGGGAAGGCTTTTCAGTTGTAACGACTAAGAAGCTCCACCTTCGTTCCATCATTCACGAGTTACTGTGGTTCCTTAAAGGATCCGGAAACATTGCTTACCTCAAAGAGAACAACGTTACCATCTGGGACGAATGGGCGGATGAGGAAGGAAACCTTGGAAATGTGTATCCGGTTCAGTGGAGAGCTTGGCCCACGCGCGATGGTGGAACCATAGATCAAATCAACCATGTGGTCGAACAGATCAAAACGAATCCCGACAGCCGGCGGCACATCGTGACAGCGTGGAACCCGGCAGACTTAGATAGTATGGCGTTACCGCCTTGCCACGCTTTGTTCCAATTCTACGTGGCGGGCGGCGCGCTATCGTGCCAACTTTACCAACGAAGCGCAGATGTGTTTCTGGGATTACCATTCAATATAGCGAGCTACGCCTTGCTTACTCACATGGTAGCTCAGCAATGCGACTTAGTTGTGGGTGATTTTATTTGGACAGGGGGCGACTGCCATCTCTACTTGAACCACATGGATCAGGCAAACCTTCAACTGACGCGGGATCCGTATCCTCTACCTGAACTGTCGATTAAGCGCAGGCCGCAAACCATCTTCGACTATCGTTATGAAGACTTCGAAGTAATCAATTATCAATCGCACCCACGGATAGCGGCTCAAGTTGCGGTTTAGCTATGAGTCTTAGCCTCCCTGCTTATTTTTATTGGAGCCGAGACCCACTAATTGTGAGGCGTATTGTTGTCCGCTCGCGAGCTTCAGGTTCTAACTTCCTGCTCCGAAGGTACAAAAATCAAGCGACTCGAATGAGAAACGCCTACGGTCATCCGACAAAGTCTTATCAGCACTGAGCGCCCCAGTGAAAAAGAAGGTCGTCACTCCTTTTTCCACCGTGAAAGCTTTTGTTTGATTCAGGAGTACCCTCGACTACGAGGCAGAAAGTCATTTCCCTTGCCTCTTGTGATTCGGCATGAGGGACGTATGTACGAGTCGAGGAGAGCTGGAAGGAAGAGGGACAGAGAAAGACTAACTTAAGAAACGCCGAAAGAATGATTGATATACATACCAGAACAGCGCGCTGACGATAACTCACCTACCTCGCAGGAGGGCCCGCCAGCCTCGCTCGATCCAGGCTCTGGAAACTGACGCAGTTCCCACAGCCTCTACTGCTAGACATAAAGTAGGACGATGAAAGACGTTAATTTCGTATAAGATTAGTCGCTTCTATGTGAAAGGAATCTCGTGTTTCTTGGTGATCTCGTAAAACCGGTCAATGGCTATCTCTGGCGTTCTTTTGGCGGCAACTACCCGGAGCGGGACGGTGGCGATCAAATCGCGCGTTTTCGAGAAATGCAGCGCACGGACTCGAGGGTCTGCTCGTGATGCGTTAGAAGGATCTGGAACTGGTGGGCTACAAGTCGCACGGGAAGATTGCTGCAGCTGTGGCCGTTTGAAAACGTCTAGGGGGTTGCAGATAGACTATGATCATTGCAATCGTGGCGGTAGACCGGCGGGGGGCAATTGGCAAAGGCGGGAAGTTGCCCTGGCACTACTCCGCGGACATGAAGTTTTTTAGAGAAACAACCACCGGCAATGCTTGCGTGATGGGTTACAACACCTGGCTTACGCTCAAGAAACCGCTCAAAGACAGACTAAACATTGTGCTCAGCCGGCAGTCGCAGATAGAGCCTCAAGACTTCCTGGTCGTTCTCAGGGAGTTAAACTCCGTTCTGTCCCTCAAAGACTACTTGCGTTGCGATTTGTTCGTCATGGGCGGCGAGCAAGTCTATCGTGCATTTCTGCCTCACATCGACAAGTGGATCGTTACGGAAGTGCCTTTGACGGTGGAGGGAGCCGATGCATTCGTTCCTGGGAATTATCTGGAAGGATTCAGAGAAACCAAAACACAGCAACTTGACGAAGGGCTAACCGTCCGGTTCTACGAGAGAACCGCCGCTTGAATCATTGCTAGTAACCCGAACTCGAAACTACGGGACATTGTGGAATTTCAAATCCAGTACGTCGTGACGCGTGATAATACCGACAATCCGTC
Organism: Pyrinomonadaceae bacterium; assembly: GCA_013817595.1. Lineage (GTDB taxonomy): Bacteria > Acidobacteriota > Blastocatellia > Pyrinomonadales > Pyrinomonadaceae > PSRF01. The sequence continues at coordinate 5,247 of JACDCK010000191.1, forward strand.
CATACTCTTCCACCAACACCGCGGGACTGGTCTGCAGACGCCGGGTCACTTCGTTTGAGCTGGCATCCACATCCACAGTTGGGAAACTCACTTCCATAACCTCGCCTACAGGAGATTCGAGCAGCTCAAGGTTCCGTACAACCTTTGCCAGCACGCGATTCTCGCGCAGCGATCCGACGGGCCGTCCGTCTTCCAGTACGGGTATTTGAGTCAAAC
>JACDCK010000192.1 GCA_013817595.1 Pyrinomonadaceae bacterium
GGTTAAATGGAGCGAAGACGCGGCAGACATTACCAACGGTTATTTGAGCTTCGGCGTGCTCGGGGGATTACCGCTGATGCTGACTTTCATCGGCATCATAACCATTTCTTTTAGACACCTCGCCAGAGCATACAAGTGTCTCGGTCACTTTGACGAGCGAGACAAGTTTATGGTGTGGTGCATTGGTGCCAGTTTGTTCGGGCACGCGGTTTCGATGATGTCGATACGTTATTATGACCAGTTTGCCGTAGTGTTTTACTCCTTTCTGGCTGTTCTTGCTTCCTATTGTCAATTGCTGATGTCCAGGGAAGCTCCGCAAGAGGATTACACAAACGGGAGGTTGGCCGATTTTGCGGCTTCAGACCCGCAAAACCATCACAATATCTCTCCCCCGGTTCCTACTTCACACGAAGTGTCTGCATCGGTGTTAGCCGGATGGGGTTTTTCTCAACCTCCAACTCAGGGCCGCTGGAATGGCTCAAGGCTCGTGGCGAAACCACCCCTGCGGCCGCTGACCGAGAGTAGATCGGAGGGGATTCAATGATGCTTCGAGTGCTCATGCTGACATATTGCCGTCCAGGTTATACCAAACTTTCATTAGGTCGCTTGTGCGACACTGTGCCTGAATATGGACGCATCACTGTGTGGGACAACAACTCCGGGCCAGCGATGAGGAAGGTTCTACAGGATTTTGAAGGGCACCCCCGCATCGAGACGATAATCTACAACTCTAGTAACCAAAGATTACGTAAACCGACCAATCAATTCTGGTACGAATCCTCAGATGCCGATTTTCTAAGCAAGGTGGATGATGACTGCTTAGTTTCGCCAGGCTGGTGCGAGACGTTGATTCAGGCTCATAACGACATTCCTGAAGCGGGTATTCTCGGTTGCTGGCGTTTCTTCGACGAGGACTTTGACTTCGCTCTGGCTTCCCGCAAGATTCAGGCGTTTGGGAATCATCGGATCATGCGGAACTGCTGGGTGGAGGGATCCGGCTATATCGCTAAGCGAAAGGTTTTCGATCATCTTGGCGGAATGCATCGTAAAGAATCCTTCACGCAGTGGTGCATCCGGGCGGCGGCACGGGGCTACGTCAACGGATGGTATTATCCGTTCCTTTTTCAAGAACATTTGGATGACCCGCGTGGGCCGCACTCGGGGATGCGCAGTGAAGAGGACTTTCGGCGGCTGCGCCCGCTTAGCGCCAGCACATTCAAACTGAAGAACCTTAACGAGTGGGTTAGTTGGTTGCAGAGGGACGCCCGCCACCTACAGAGGAGTTCGTTTAACCCGAAAGATCATCTGGGATGGCGAGCTAGGGCGAGGCGTAAGCTTAGTAGGTTACTGAGGCGGGATCTAACACCCGGAGTTTGACGCATGAGCAAGCTTGAAACGGAAATTGCGGCAAACTCACGAATTTATGCGCTGAATGTCTATCGACTGCATCTTAGGTGCCTCAGCTCCAATGAAGAAAATGTCATCCGCGACCAGATTTATTTCAGCCGCGAGTCGCCGCGGACTACACATGATTGTCTTAGACTCGGGGAATGACATGAGAGTTCCGAGTCAATTCGAATGAAATTAGCTAATACGGCGCCCCACCATGGGGATTTGAAGGTGATGTCAAGCCGCCATCGGAGCAACGTTTGGTACTTAACGAACTACACGGAATGTTGAATCAGTCTTGCATTTGCATATGCCAGGCGTGACGGAGCCAGGAGAGGAGGTTGATCGTCCCTCGATCGGGCGACCGGAGCAGTTGGCCTTAGCTCGCAGTGGTAAGGACCTGAAACGAAAGTCCCTCCAGTCTGGCACGGTAACTCTCGGATCACAACTGTCAGCCATCACACTTGGCACTGCGACGACGGCCATTTTGGGGAGGATCTTGACACCGCAGGATTTCGGAGTCGTTGCCATGGTTTTGTCTGTAACGGTATTGGCCAAGCTATTTCAAGACATTGGGCTTTCCTCAGCGGCCATCCAGAAAGGGAACCTCACCCACGAACAATCAAGCACGTTGTTTTGGATCAATGTATCCCTCGGAACGTTCCTTACCCTTTTGCTTTCATGCCTTGGGCCTGTTTTAGCCTGGTTTTACCAACAACCAGAGGTGCTTTGGGTGACAATCGCCTTGTCTGCCAAGTTTCTAATTTCCGGATTTTCGATCCAACAGGGAGCGCTCCTCAAACGAAGCATGCGTTTCAAAGCGCTGGGAAAGATCCAAATCGCCCAGGCATTCGTCGTAGCCGTGGTGACAGTAGCCGCAGCCGTCGCGGGACTTCGGTATTGGTCGTTGGTCTTGGGGGTTTTGGCCGGAAGTGTCTCGCGTAGTGTGATGCTTTGGTCAACGACCGGGTGGGTTCCTGGGCGGGCCAAACGCGGAGTCGGTACCCGCGACCTTGTAAGGTTCGGTGCCAATGTAACCGGGTTTGAACTGGCGAATTACTTTTCACGTAATCTCGACAACGTGCTAATTGGAAAAGTCTGGGGAGCCGACGTCCTGGGGCTTTATAGCAAAGCGTATGCGCTGCTGATGCTTCCAATCAGCAACCTCAGAGACCCGCTGAATGCAGTAGCGCTCCCAGCCTTGAGTCAACTGCGGCACCACAAAGCTCGTTATCGGGGATACTTCAGAAGGTACTTATCTTTATTGGCGTTTGCTTCAATGCCAGTCGTAGCCTTTCTATTTGTTTGCTCGGACAATGTGATCCTGATTCTACTCGGCCCTCGCTGGATAGAATCGAGCGGTATCTTTTCCATTTTGGCCGTAAGTGCGTTTATCCAGCCAGTAGTTGCGAGTCGCGGACTAGTGATGATTACCACGGGGAACAGCAGACGATTTTTCTGGTTCGGAATTTGGAATGCACTGGCGGTCTCCACCGGGTTTGCCATAGGTGTCCCGTGGGGAGCTAAGGGAGTGGCCCTAGCATACGTGGTCGTGAACTATCTCACCCTTTACCCTTCGCTGCTATTTTGCTACAAAGGCACGCCCATTTGCGTGAGAGATTTTTTCACATCCATTGCTCTCGCGGCGAATGCCTCCATCGCGGCGGCGGTGATCACATTTGTAGTGAAGAGCGCTGTTGGGTCGGGGAACGCTCTTGTCATTCTAGCGATTTGTGCAACAGTCTTTGCCGCCGCTTATTTCCTTGTTTTCACGGTGTTACCGGGAGGAAAGACCGAGTTGAAAAAATATGTCTCGTATCTTTTTCTGCTTATTGAACGCCGTAGAGAATCGGAAGGCTTCAAGACTGGTTCATAACTTGCTGACCTGAACTGCAACGTCGTAAGAAACGGCGCCTTTGTTGTGAGAATAGATGACCGATTCGAAAAGCCTCCAATACTAATTGGAGGTTGCGGGCGCTCAGGCACATCCCTGCTGCTGTCGATTATTTCGGCGCGCCCAAGTATCTTCGCTATACCTAACGAGACCGGCGCGTTTTGCCCGACGGCGTATAGCGAAAATATTGATCGGAGTGCGTCCCTGGAGACGAACCGAATTCGAGATATCCTACGGAGTGCCGACATCAAACCTGGTGCAACTCGTTGGTGCGAGAAAACCCCCAAAAACGTACTGTTTTTTGAAAGCATTTTAAAGACGCTCGGTAGCGACGTGCGTATACTAAACATCGTACGCGATGGCCGCGATGTCCTTACTTCGAGACATCCGCAACGATTCACGTCTTCTTGGGTTGGGATTGACAGGTGGGTAAGGGACGTCAGCGCAGGAATGCCCTTCGACACACATCCTCAAGTGTTTGTGATCAGATATGAAGACCTCGTGCTGAAGTTTAATGAGACTTTGGAGAAAATCTGTGGGTTTTTAGATGAACCGTTGGATCAGAATTTGTTGGATTGGCATCGACATACAAGAGTTCGAACGCACGGAGCATGGAGTGATAACGTCGCGGAAATTCATGGACAGTCGATCGGGAGGTGGCGACTTCCACAATATAAAAAAGTGGTGGCAAAAATGATGAGCGATGGAGATGCCATTGGACTGTTAAAGAACTACGGCTATGTGAATTCCGATCAGAAGGGATGGGGAACGTGGAAACCCAGTTCTGCGGTGCGCAGGCTCAAACGGAGGGTTCCCGAAGCCCGGCGGACCGCGGTTAAACGCTTTTTGGGCCTCACCGACAGTGGTTGGAAGCGCTCGGGTGGATAGGAGCCTCGCCTGAACAGGTGGTGGCAGCATCGATGTGCGCAAACATCTTCTCTGGAGGAGACAGGCACTTTTATGTCAAACGGTAGACAAATGTCATGCAGAAATCGAATGACAAAACAGGGTCATGTTAGGTCTGGCGACTGCGCGCAAACTCCTGTCGAATCTTCTTCCGCAATTGCATGTTTTCGAGCTGCCGCGGACCGGGCTGGCGCGCCGCTCCACCCAGTCGTAATAGCCGCTGCGCGAGACCAGGAGGGCTTTCACAGAGCCACGCTACTTTATAATGGCCGCTCATCTGCTCGATCGGGCATACCTCTCGGCGGCACTTCGGAGAGGATGCCCAGCGATTTTTAGCACTTCGCGCTGCTCCAGAAGTCTGGCGTTCTCCTCGCAGGCGCCGGTTCTCCGCCTCCAGCTCTTCGATCGTTCGGCCGTGCTTCGGTCCGGGTGGCGAGCTGTTCGCCGAGGGGCGCTCGATGCGTGCCCAGCGATAAAGCAGCGGCGGGCGGAGCCCCAGCTCGGTTGCCACTTTCGCCGCACTGCGGCCACTCGCGCGCCACAACTCCAGCGCCTGTTGCTTGTACTCTTCGGTGTAACTCGCCTTACTGCGAGACGGCTTCGATAACTGTGTTTTCATGTGGGCTGCGTCGGCTTTTGACCCCAGCCCACTGTCCGTCAAATCAATGCAACCCTATGTCTTCCTCCCACAACCGTCGCGAGTCATTCTGGACGAACGTGGAGGTAAGAAGCTCGGCGAGCGAACGGCTTAATTAAACGCGCTACTTGGCGTTCTATCCTCGTGCGGAAACGGAACTGCAGGTATGGTAACGTCGAGGAAAGGGCAAAGCTTCGCCCATCCTTCTCCGGCTGTAATGTCCATTACGAGCAAGCGCGACGGCGGAATTTTTGCAAGAACCCGCTCGTTGTGCTCCTGAAATTTCTTTTTATAGAGGTACTCATGCGCTGTAGATGAGCCGTAAACGTAATTCCGCAGATGCATCCGAAATGGAATGAAGTCGCGCCGCACGTCTGGTCGGAGACAGCGACCTAAGTATCTCCTTGCGCGTGCGCGGAGGCCATAATAACCGGCCGGCGGCGCGGGCAATCTTACGTTGAAATGGCGGCGTATGCTCCGCCACCAATCCTCGATGTTGCGAACCGTGAGAACGCATTTGCAATCCGGGTATGCTGAAGTGAGCTCATCATAGAAGTATGACGTAGGCAAATCCAATACAGCATCAACGTCGTCGTATCTGCGGAAGTCTGGACGCACGGTGGAAC
>JACDCK010000193.1 GCA_013817595.1 Pyrinomonadaceae bacterium
GTGTAATAACTGACCCCCCACGTTCAAGAACTTCGTCTGCCAGCTTTCTATGATCGCGCGGATAAACCTCGTCAATTCCCGTGCCCAGCACGGCCACCGTGCGACCACCGCCTTCGAGAGCTCCGCGGTGTGCTGCGGCATCGATTCCACGCGCGAAGCCCGAGATTACTGTGACCCCCCTTTGGGCCAAATCACGCGCCAGCATCAAAGCCGCATTCTGCCCGTATGTCGAACATCTGCGCGAGCCCACAATCGCCACACACGGCTGCTCGAGACATTCTTCCCAGGCGCCCTTCACGTAGAGAGTGATTGGTGGATCATAGATCTCGCGCAACATTGCGGGATAAACGCCATCGTCGAGTATTAAAAGATCGGCGCCGCATTTCCTTACGTTTTCAATCTCAGCCTCGGCATTCTCAAACCGGTCGCGCGCAATGATGCTGTCGACGGCTTCCGGCAACAGCCGCAACTTTTCCAGTTCGGCTCTAGTTGCACCATAAACAGCTTCAGCGGCGCCAAAGCGTTCCAGGAGTTTGGCAGCGGCGCGAGGTCCGATGCCCGGGGTCAGGTTGAGTGCAACCCAATCTCTGATCATGTGAGGAGTTCCTTTGAGCGCTGGAGTTTCGCGCTCGTTCAATCATCAGTCGTTAGTGAGGTATGCCGCTCTGGTCAGCGACCGGTTAACGCCGTTTCTGCCGTCTGCACCTGCCTCCTGGCTTCTGGCGGAGGCGTGTAGGAATCGAACCTACCTGAGCCTGTTCTCACAGTCTCACTGACGGTTTTGAAGACCGCGCCGTTCACCAGAACAGATTCGCCTCCACGAATCCCACAACTACCCCGCCAAAGCCGCAACCCTACGCGCCGTCAGGCGGAACTGTCAAGCAAGACCAGCTCGGCGACGCCGGGCAGCAACGCCGCGATGCTCCTTAACCGCGAGCTGAGATCCACACCGCAACTTGACCTTCAGATACCTGAAGGACTATTATCCAAACTTTCCGAACGAACGTTCGAACGTAAAGGAATTCGACGTTTTCGAGGCCATTAGGACCGTTATCGCTGCGACTGATTCCAAACTCAGAGCCTGGAGCGAATTTGATAATCAACTTTCAGACATCACCCGAGCAGTACAAACACTGGAGGCTCATCACTGAGGGTCCCGTCGCCACACTCTCAATGGACGTTCAGGAGGATGAGACGCTCGCGGAGGGTTACAAGCTCAAGCTCAATTCCTATGACCTCGGAGTCGACATCGAATTAGCCGATGCCGTGCAGCGTCTGCGGTTCGAGCATCCGGAGGTCCGGGTTGTAGTGATCACAAGTCTTAAGCCGCGCATCTTCTGCGCCGGCGCCAATATCTACATGCTCGGTACTTCGTCACACTCGTTCAAGGTTAACTTCTGTAAGTTCACGAATGAAACGCGCTGTTCGATTGAGGACTCTTCAACTCATTCGGGCCAGAAGTTCGTGGCCGCCCTCAATGGGACAGCCTCAGGTGGAGGTTATGAACTGGCGATCGCCTGCGATGAGATCTATCTGGTCGACGATGGCAACTCCGCCGTTTCTCTTCCCGAAGTTCCACTCCTGGGGGTATTGCCTGGCACGGGAGGGTTGACGCGACTGGTGGATAAACGAAAGGTTCGCCGCGATCGTGCCGATGTCTTTTCGACGCTGGCGGAGGGACTAAAAGGCAAGCGCGCGAAAGAATGGGGCCTCATCGACGACTATTTTCCCACCAGCAAGTTCCAGGAACGAATGGATGCGCGAGTACGCAGCATTGTCGATGGGAATGGTGAAAGGAATTCGGGACCCGGTATAAAGCTCAATCCGTTGGCGTTTGAGTCCAGCGATGATGCTCGTGACTACAAGTACGTCAGCGTAAACCTGGATCGCGACCAACGTTACGCAAATTTGACTATTGGCGGTCCGGAGTCTGGTCTGCCGACAACCCCGGAAGAGATTCAGGCTTTCGGTGACGCATACTGGCCGCTGCAGGCATACCGGGAACTTGATGATGCCTTGCTGCATCTGCGCGTGAATGAACTGGAAACGGGCCTCGTCTGCATTCGCACCGAAGGAAAGATGGAAGACGTGTTGGCTGTTGACAAGACACTAGCAACGCACCAGGACCATTGGCTGATCCGCGAAATCAGTTTAAACATGGCGCGCGTGCTCAGGCGACTTGATCTCACTGCGAAGAGCTTCTTTGCTTTGATTGAGCCGGGCAGTTGCTTTGCCGGCAATTTGCTTGAGCTTGCGATAGCCTCAGATCGGACGTACATGCTCAATAATCCGGACCAACCGGTTAAGCTCGCGGTGAGTGAGTTGAATGCCGGAGCATTGCCGATGAGCAACGGACTGACACGGTTGGAATCACGCTTCATCGCGACGCCTGACAATGTTGGTGAAATCCTCGCTCAGAAAGGGGGGCTTGACACCGAATGGGCGGACAAACTGGGCCTGGTCACTTTCGCGCCGGATGATCTGGATTGGGAAGATGAAATCCGGGTGGCAATTGAGGAAAGAACTTCGTTGTCGCCGGATGCCCTGACGGGAATGGAAGCATCACTCAGATTTGCCGGACCGGAAACCATGGACACGAAGATTTACGGCCGTTTGACGGCCTGGCAAAACTGGATCTTCCAGCGGCCCAATGCCGTAGGCCAGCATGGAGCATTGACTAATTACGGAAAGCCTACGCAAGCACAGTTTGATTTTAAGAGAACGTAGTTCTTGGTGCTTTGTTCTTTGTACTTTGTGCTTTGGGTAACGGAGAATTAGCCGCGGATTTACGCGGATCAGAGCGAAAACGAAGACCAGAGCAATAACCTAATCTGGGTATTTGGTTAGTCCTTTTTAAGTCCAGCGGATATGAACCGCCATAAAGTAAATATGGAGTACGGCTTTTCTGATCCGCGTTCATCCGCGTAATCCGCGGCCAAAATCCGGGAACTAAGTACAAAGATCAAAGTACAAAGTTCAAACCCAAGGTGGAGTCATGAATTTATACGAATGCATACCGAACAACGTAAATCTCGCAGGAGACAAGAGGCTCCAGCGAGCTCTGGAGAAATGGCTCCCGAATTATCTCGAGTGGTGGCGCGAGATGGGACCGGAAGGTTTTCAGAACAAGGACGTGTATTTGCGCACGGCGATCAGCGTCGAACCTGACGGTTGGGCCAATTTCGACTTCGTAAAGATGCCCGATTATCGTTGGGGCATTTTTCTCAAGCCCGCTGAGCCCGGCGCGACGATTGGTTTTGGTGACAACTATGGCCAGCCCGCTTACCAGGAAGTACCTGGCGAGTTTCGCAATTCGTTGCGCCGCATCATCGTTACCCAGGGCGACACCGAACCGGCCTCAGTCGAACAGCAACGCGAGCTCGGCAAGACCTGCCCTTCGCTTTACGACTTGCGCAACCTGTTTCAGGTGAATGTGGAAGAGGGCCGGCATCTTTGGGCCATGGTTTACCTGCTGCAGCGTTACTTCGGACGCGATGGGCGCGACGAAGCGGATGCTTTGTTGGAACGCCGCAGCGGCAATCCCGACAAGCCGCGCATCCTGGAGGCGTTTAACCAGCCCTGTGACGACTGGCTCAACTTTTTCTGTTTCACGATGTTCACGGATCGGGACGGCAAGTATCAGCTCTCGGCCCTCGCGGAGTCGGGGTTTGAGCCACTCGCTCGCACTTGCCAGTTCATGCTGACTGAAGAAGCGCACCACATGTTTGTCGGTGACACCGGCATCAATCGTATCGTTAAGCGCACCGCGCAGTTAATGAAAGCAGGTGATGTGCACCAGCTCGGCGGCATTCCTCTGGATATTATTCAGAAGCACGTGAACTTCTGGTTTAGTTATTCGCTCGACCTGTTCGGTGGAGAGATCAGCTCTAACTCAGCAGACTTCTTCGCGGCGGGCCTCAAGGGTCGCTACAAAGAGCAAGAGCAATATGACGACCACATTGCTGCTGACCAAACATTCACGATGACGGTTGTCGAAGATGGACGGCTCAACTCGCGCGAAGTTGCGCTCAGAAACGCTCTGAACGAAGTGCTGCGTGGCGAATACGTAAAAGACTGTGAGAAAGGCTTGGCGCGTTGGAACAAGACGCTGGCCGACGCCGGAATCAGCGATCGAATTCGTTTGCCCAATACACGTTTCCATCGCCACGTTGGCGAATATGCCGGTCACAACTTCGACATTGAGGGTAAACCGATCACGAGCGAAGAGTTTGAGCAACGCAAGGCTCAATGGCTGCCCACTCTGGAGGATCGCGAATACGTCCGCAGCTTGATGCATCCGGTAGTCGAGCCCGGCAAGATCGCTAACTGGATCTCCCCGCCGGCAGCGGGAGTCAAAGGCAAGCCTTTCGAATTTGAGTACGTGAGGTTATGAATTTCGGAATTCGAATTTCGTGCGAATTGGGTTCTTTTTATTTCCTGTGACAGAAACTACTAAAGCAACGTCGTCTGAAAATTCGAAATTTGCAATCCGCAATTCGAAATTCGAGTCGTCTCAAAATCCGAAATCCGCAATTCGAAATTCGAAATTCGACTCGCGCTACGATCAGAAGCTGGAGTTTATCCTGCGCACCGCGGCGGGCATTTTTGCCGAAAAGAGCTACCACTCCACTTCGATGCGGGATATCTCGCGCGCCACGGAAGTAAGCCTGGCTGGCCTTTACCACTACTGCAAATCAAAAGAAGAATTGCTGTTTCTGATTCAGGACAACTGCTTCGGTCGTGTCTTGGAGCGGTTGGAGCAGCGGCTGGCGGAAGTGTCGGAACCCGTTCAAAAACTACGAATCTTCATCGACAATCACCTCGCGTTCTTCGCGGCTAACATGGCGGAGATGAAGGTGCTTTCGCACGAGGCCGATTCACTTGCGGGTGATCTACACCAACACGTTTCCGGCAAGAAGCAGAAATACACGAAACTGGCCCGAGAGATTCTCAGCGAACTGCAAGCACAGCAGCCTGAGAAGCGGCGCGTGGATCTTACGGCAGCAACCTACGCTCTCTTCGGAATGATGAACTGGATTTACAATTGGTATGATCCGAGCGGCAAGTTGAAGGTCGCAGAACTGGTTGAACACGTCACCCGACTATTTCTTCATGGTTTTGTTGATGAACTGGCCCCCGAAGAACTAAACTCCACCGCTCAGCCCGGGACGGAGTCGGTGAGTGTGTGGCGCGCTTCACACGCTGAGTAAACTGGAACAGGGCATCGCCGGGTCCCCGGCGGGGCGGCCCCGCTGGGGTGCCATGTGTGCGCAACGCTCGTCCCCACGAGGGTAGGAAGGGACTTTCATGCGTGAATGGGCCACCCACGTTGTCTTGTAATTCTGTCAATTTCTAGTCTTATGGAGAACACGATGGGAGCAGCTGCAGACCACTCTAAGACAACGGACGAAGATCTCGTTCAGTAT
>JACDCK010000018.1 GCA_013817595.1 Pyrinomonadaceae bacterium
TGATGATTTGACACTCATGGCGATTCAAAGGGTCCACTAAATCAAACTGAGGTTCTTTCAGAGGCACGCCTTAAGCGCAGCACGGCAATCTCGGGCCTTACCCCGAGGCGCAGTGGCAAACCAATTACGCCGGTCCCCCGTGATACGTAGAGCTGCGTGTCTCCGCGGCGGAAAAGGCCTTGGGCATATTTGAGTTCGGCGGTGGCAAATCGAGCTGGTGGGCCAATCAGAGGCAGATCAATTTGACCGCCGTGAGTGTGTCCGCTAATAATCAGTCCCACTTTCTCCGACTCCGCAAGATCAAGAACTCTAGGCTGGTGAGACAGCAGTACTGTCGGGCGTTTCTGATCGAGCCCATACAGAGCGCGAGGCCAATTGGTTCCTGCCCAGGACCAATCATCGATGCCTGAGAGTTGCAGCACATCCGATCCGCGCCGTAGGGTGGTGTTCGCGTTATTGAGCACGGCGATGCGGTTATGTTCGAGAGCCCGCGTAGTCAACTCTCGATCAGTGTAGTGGTCGTGATTGCCCAGCACAGCCCAAACACCTTCAGGGGCCTTCAATGACCCAAGCGCTTCGGCGCAGGGCTCGATATATCGCCGGTAGGAAGTCGTATAGTCACCGGTGAGGGCAATCAGATCCGGTTTGGTCAAGTTTGCCAAATCCACAGTCCGTCGCACCTCATCAATACCCACTATCCGGCTGTGATGAACGTCGGTGAGCTGGGTAATACGAAAGCCTTCAAAACGCTCAGGTAGGTCGCGCAGGAAAACGTCGGTTTCGGACACTTCGTAACGATACGGTTCGATAAAGCGTGCGTAAGCCGAAGTTGCGGAAACAGCAACTAGCGGAGCAGCAGCAAGCCCGGTAAGGAACTGTCTGCGACTTAACTCCAATTTGGCCACGGGAGAATTCTATATGGTGATCCCCATGTAATCATAGCGAGCCAATACTCAGAAGGTTGTACTGGTTCATATTGAGTCCGGAAGTTCAGAGTTCAGTCTTTAGGTTGTGGCATTGCGGTGCGGACAAGCTAAAGCTCGAACCTAAACTGCAAGAGTGTAGTGTTAGTGTTCGTCATCTTGACAATCTGATGTTGCAGACTAGAATGAGTTTTCGCTCTGGTTCGGCACGGAGATGTGGCCGAGTGGCTGAAGGCGGCGGTTTGCTAAACCGTTAAGGGTCAAAAGCCCTTCACAGGTTCGAATCCTGTCATCTCCGCCAGAAACAGCAGTGACGAGTGACAATTGACTACCCGGCAAGTAAAGACCTTGTCTGAAACGTCGTTTGTCACTCGTTACTCTTTTGGGGTGCCGGGCGAGTCGGTGTCGCATGACGGCTGATCGTTCTTTTTCTTACTTATCACTTATCACTTATCACTCATCACTGCTCTTATGATACGCGTTCGCTTCGCACCATCTCCTACGGGCTACCTGCACATCGGCGCAGCCCGGTCTGCTCTCTTCAACTGGCTCTTCGCGCGCAAAGTGGGAGGCAAATTTCTGCTGCGAATTGAAGATACTGATCTGCAGCGCTCCACCGATGAGTCAACGCGTTCGATCATCGAAGGTCTCGAATGGTTAGGTTTGGATTACGACGAAGACATCGTCTTCCAGTCGGCTAACGCTCCTCAGCACCGGGCTGCTGCCAACAGACTCGTCGCTGAGGGCAAGGCTTACCGCGACTTCACTCCAAAAGAAAAGCGCGACGACGCCAGCATAAAACAAGGCATTGCCGATCGGGCACGGGCGCAGTCCACCGAAGGTTCGGATCATCGCAGCAACCCTTACCGTGATCTTCCCAGGGAGGAATCGGACCGGCGCGCTGCGGCCGGTGAGCCATTCGCCGTGCGTCTGAAGGTTGCACACGAAGGCAAGACGAGTTTTGAAGATATCGTTTACGGGGCGCAGGAACGCAACTACTCGGAGATCGAGGATCTGGCGCTGCTGCGTTCGGATGGCCATCCGCTCTACAACCTCTCGGTGGTGATCGACGATATCGAGATGGGGATTACACACGTGATTCGCGGGCAGGACCACATTACCAACACTCATAAGCAAATTCTGCTCTACGACGCGCTCGGCACACCCGTACCGAAGTTTGCCCACCTGCCACTGATACTGGCTCCGAACAAGGGCAAGTTATCTAAACGTAAGCATGGCGAGGTGGTGTCGCTAACCACTTATCGCGAACGCGGATTCGTGCCAGCCGCTTTTCGCAACTTTCTGGCGCTGCTGGGTTGGTCGCCACCCGACACCAAAGAGATCATGAAGCTTGAAGAGCTCACCCAGGAGTTTTCACTGGAAGGCATCGGACGCGCGAATGCGATTTTCAATTTCCAGGAGAACGATCCGCGCCATTGGACTGACGACAAAGCACTGTGGATGAATGCGGAATACATTCGCACAATATCGCGCGACCAATTGCTGCCCATGGTGAAAGCTGAACTCCGCGCAAATAAACTCTGGCGCGAGGAATACGAAGACGAGGATCGCGAGTGGTTTGCAAAAACGGTGGACTTGATACGTCAGCGCTTTCACACGCTCAAGGACTTTTCGTCTCAGGGCCGTGCTTATTTTTCGGACGACTTTGATTTCGAAGATGCGGCCGTAAACAAAAACTTGAAGAAGGGACCGCGTCTCAAAGAACTCTTGCCGGCCTTAGCTGATCGACTGGAGGAGATGGACCCTTTCACAGCCGAAACCTCGGAGGCGGCACTGCGACAGTATGCTGAGGAGCAAGGCGTCAAGGCAGGCCTGCTGATCAATGGCTCGCGGACAATGTTAACTGGCCAGGCAGTGGGCCCTTCCATGTTCGAGGTCTTCGCTATTCTTGGGAAAGACCGCTCGGTGACGAGGCTGCGGAGCGGGGTGCCCTGGTTTTGACGTATGAATGCGCTGGGAGACGTTGAGGGTGAGAGTTGAAGCTTAAGCTTGACCTAGTCTGCTGACTTCTAAGGTTCTTGTAACAATTAGCAAGCTTCTTGCTTCAGTCCCGTAGGGACCCGATGTTTATAGACCAGTAGTACCAAAGTACCTTCAAAGCTCCAGAGGAGCGTAATGTATCGCTTGCGTCACTCATCGGTAAGAACATTTCGCTCCTCTGGAGCTGGCGCTATATCTTCGGGCCAGAGGTCTATAAATATTCCATCCCTACGGGACTGGGTTGTGTCTTAACAATCATACTCGCAAGGAAGTGAAACTACCCTCGTTAGCTACCGGGAGGAAATACCATGCCTAGACAACTCGTGCTAATTAGTCTGCTTACTCTCATGACCGCTACTGCCGTAGCCCAGAATACAAACTCGTCATCTCCTGGGCGGCCCCGCTCGACCGGGACGAACACAAACAGATCGGCCGATCCCCCCAAGCCAACTGATACTCAGCAGCCCCCAACAACTCCGCCGGCGGCGCGGACCTCTCCAGCCACGCCAAGAGTAGTTACTGCTCAGGCTTCCGGGGCTGACACTGTGCTGGCCGCCTTTGAACGACTATTAAATGGAGTCCGCAAAGCAGACGTCAAGGTGGTGAGCGGCGTCTATTGGATTTCGCCCAGCCTAATCCTTTTCAACAACAATGGAACGGTAACCAAAGGCTGGGAACAGATGCGCAAGAATCGGGAGAGCTCCTATCCAGACATCAAGGATGTGAAACTGGAAGTTCGTGATCTCGCCGTCACGATGCTCGGCCGCGAAGGCGCCCTCATCACCTGTCTCTGGACCCAATCACAAACCTACAAAGACGTCCCGGAAATCGCGACCGGAAGAATGACTCTGATATTCAAGCGGGTGGGCAGAGACTGGAAGGCCGTTCACCTGCACACGTCGCCAGATAAGCAGGATCCTTCACGAGTGCTGCCATCCGAGGAAAGTCCCGCGACGGCGACCCCTTCGCCAACACCTACACAATAGGTTCGCTTCCGCGCCTGAGCGTGATATCCACCACCCCAAGCGGGCTGCCCGCTTGGGGACCCCGGCACGGAAGAAGCCGCCCACGAACTAATTCGTGTGACGGCTTCCGGTGAACTGTTCGGATTGGCCTGTGGACTAACTGTGTGCTGCTTCCAGAAAAGAGGAGCATCAAGCAGTGAGACGACTGAACCGTAATCCTAACAATCTATGATTAAAGTTCAGAGGTCAGGCCGCAGCCACCTCACTGTGATAAGAACTCATATATTTTTGATCACCTCCTTTCCAGTGTTGATAAGGATAATAAAATAGGTAGAAGCAGGCGTCAATCACTTTTTAAGTGTCCTCCGGAACGAAGCGGTACTATTTTTCCGGGACGCAGAGCTTGTAACGAGGAGATCAGGATCGGCTAAAGGCCAGGCACCCGCTGGCATAAACTTTCCACGCATGCTCAATCCCGAAGAAGTATGCGAGTTCGCGATAGTCGTCGCAATCATGAATCACAAAATCCGCCACCTTTCTGGGTTCCAGCGATCCTAGTGCCTCTACCCGGGCCAGACTGCACGCCGCGTTAATTGTCGCCGCCGTTATTGATTCCGCGGGCGTCATCTTCATATGAGTTGAAGCTAACGAAAGCACCATCGGCATCGATGGTGTAGGAGAAGAGCCCGGATTGAAGTCAGTTGCCAACACAACGGCCAGCCCCGTCTCAATCATTTCACGTGCGGGAGGGTAACGATTCGAACCAAGCGCGTAGACTGAGCCCGGCAAAAGCACTGGCTGAACTCCAGCAGACTTGAGTGCAGCAATACCCACGGCGTCCGCATGCTCGAGATGATCGGCGGTAACAGTATTGAGATCGGCTGCTAGCTTCGCTCCCCCGGAAAGCGATAGCTGATCTGCGTGAATACGAAGTTCCAGGCCGTGGCTGCGAGCTGCGGAGAGTATTGCTCGGGACTCGTCGATCGAGAAGGCCTTCGCTTCACAGAAGACGTCGCAGTATTCGGCGAGTTTTTCCTGCGCAACGCGCGGCAACATCTCGTCGACGAGCAGCGAGACATATTCATCCTGCCGATTCAAATACTCGAAGGGGATATCGTGAGCGCCAAGAAAAGTTGGCACGTAACGCAGGGGAGTCTCCTGGCCTAACCTCTTGATGGCCCGCAGCAACTTTATCTCATCTTCGACAGATAGACCGTAACCCGACTTGGCCTCAACCGTGGTGGTACCCGATCGCAGGAACCACTCCGCGTATCGCCTTCCCGCTTGTACTAATTCATCCAGTGTGGCCGCCTGGGTGGATCGCACAGTTGACTTAATGCCGCCCCCGCGCGCGGCTATCTCTTGATAAGACGCGCCCCCAGCACGTTCTTCAAATTCATTGGCCCGCGTGCCTGCAAAGACCGGATGGGTGTGCGCGTCGACAAAGCCCGGCAAGAGAATACGCCCCCCCGCGTCCACCACCGTGCACTTGGCGCCAATAAAAGGTTCAACCTGCTTTCGCGTTCCGACCTTCTCAATCCGCTCATTGAGCACCAGCATCGCGCCGTCGGAGATGATCGAAAGCTCGCGCATCTCCGCGCCTACGCGCGGACGCGCCGGACCGGCGAGAGTAATGAGTTGTCTGCAGTTGATGACGGCGAGCATGTTGCGCGTCCAAAGTCCAATCTGGGGTTATGGAAAAACTTACGAAGCATTCGACGTATGGTCATGAACTATTCGCCAGCCTTGCCTGGTGCGGCGAAAAATCAACGTAAACCGTCCGTGAGGCTGATCGTTTGCGCGCTGCAAATGCCAGCGCCCAATCGTCACCGCCGCATCATTGCTCAGGACGCTGATTTCGAGATCTGAAAACGTTAGTGTACCCATCTTCTCGCGCGAGTCGTAATTTTTTTTATAACGATCGTGCACGGTCTGCCAACCTCGCGTGATGGTATCGGCAGAAACAAACGTGACTTCAGCCGAGCGAGCGTAGCCATCCATATAGCCTTCAATGTCGCCTCGATTCCAGGCGTCCCTCTGTGCGCCAAGCACGTTGCGCACGGCGGCAATGGTTATTGCGTCACGTTTGGATTTCGCCTGGGCATGGACTGCATCTTGAATTGGTGCTGCAAGAATGGCCACACTAAAAAGTAACAGGCAGACTGGCATTCGCCTCATTTCCCGCTCCTCATTGATTGATCTTTGAGGCTCCGCTCTGGAGCCGTGTGTCCACAAAAGCTTTTAACTTAAAGGCTTTTACTTCAGAGACGCCATGTATAACATGCCGACCATGACGGCGATAGTTGGCGGAAGGAAAGTGATTGGACTATCCATTAGCCTGGCTCTCCAGCCATTCATGTACATCTTGCCGCATCGCGGGAACGATCTCGTGACCAGCGTCATAAGTCTCAGCAACTACGTGGCGTGCACGTAGCCGCAGCCGCTCCGCGTAATCAGCAACGCGTTCGGGCGGATAAAACTCATCGCGTGTGCCGGCAAGATGAAATACCGAGGCCCCAGTTGGTTTGTAGACCTCGCTGGCCTCCCAATCCGACGGCATACCGCCACAGATGCCAACAACACCGCGCAGGTGTTCAGGATGTGTGAAAACAAAGCGGTAATTTAACGCGCACGATTGCGAGAATCCCAACAGAAAGACCTGCTCCGGATCCACAACACCCTCGCCGACCAGCATACCCGTCAAGTCGATTAACGCTTTGTGATGCAAGGCGACCGATTCTTCCGGACGAAAGTTTGTAAGCCAGCCGAAGCCAAACCGCAGAGGTCCGCCTGGCTCTTTTGGTTCCTTCAAGTGCTGATGAAATCCTTGCAGCGCCGCGATAGCAAAATTTGGTGGAGCAATTTGTCGCGCCTCCCGCATCATTTGACGTTTGCTGGCTCCATAGCCATGCAAAGCAATCAGCAAAGGAGCAGTCTGGATTTCCGGAAGATGAAGATCGTAGTAGAGCTTGATCTCAGTTGTAAGACTGCCTTCAATCTCTCCGCCTTCGTTGGTGGTACTCATCTTCGTTAGTGCCTCTGGTTCGGTTTAGCCGCGGATTCACGCGGATGAACGCGGATATGAACAGCAACAAGCAGGCAATTGGAGTAAGGCCTTTTTCAGATCCGCATTTATCCGCGCAGATTCGCGGCCAAATCAGTCGCTTTACGTTTTTGCCAGTGCCGTGCCGGCGCTGCTGCGAACCGCAACACTAAAACAGGATCATCAAGATTCACAAGAGGTTTTTCGCGGACCATCCCCTCCCTGAAGCACGTAAACGTCTCGTTGCATTCGCTCGGAAGGGAAGCTACGATGGTTTTTTCAAGCAGCGAATACGAGTAAAAACCAATTCCATGGAGAGGTGCGACCAATGAAATTTCCTGGTGGATTCAATATTCAACAGATGATGAAGCAGGCGCAGGCAATGCAGGAGAAGATGTCTAAAGAGATGGAAGAAATGCGGGCTGAAGCTTCGGCAGGCGGGGGCGTTGTCACGGTGCAGATGAAGGGCAATCACGAGATTGTTTTATTGAAAATTGATCCCGAAGCGGTCAAGGAAGGTGATGTGGAGATGCTGCAAGACATGATCGTGGCGGCCCTCAACGAAGCCAACCGCAAAGTAGATGAAGCGATGAAGGGGAAGCTTGGTGGGATGCTGCCACCAGGGCTGGGGGGCCTGCTGGGATGACTTCTGATTTCCGATTTTCGATTGCCAATTGCCGATTTTGTTATTGCCCGAGCGGCATATTAACTCTCTCAGGGTGGGAAACGATTGTGAAGATCGTAAATTGGCAATCGGCAATGGAAGAATCTGCAATTGGAAATTGACAATGCTTGAATACGCCGAACCCGTCACCAAACTAATCGATGAATTGAAACGACTGCCCAGCATCGGGCACAAGTCTGCTCAACGTCTGGCGTTTTATATTATGCGCACGCCTGAGGCCGAGGTTGAGCGGCTCGTAGCGGCGCTACGCGAAGTCAAGCAGCGAATTATTCTCTGCTCTGTTTGCAATAACCCTACCGAGATCGATCCCTGCCGTTTCTGCGAGTCTACGTCGCGGGATCACTCCGTTATTTGCGTGGTTGAAGAACCTCACAGCCTGGTCGCAGTGGAGAAGACCCGCAGCTTCAAGGGTCTCTACCACGTGCTGCACGGAAGTCTTTCACCAATGCGTCACATTGGTCCAAACGAGCTGCACCTGGCAAATCTGCTGCCGCGCTTCAAGCCGGAGAACAACGGTGGGGTGGAGGTGCGCGAAGTAATCCTGGCAACTAATCCCACCACTGAAGGTGAAGCCACCGCAAACTACATCAGCCGGCTACTGAAGCCTTTGGGTCTGCGGGTAACCCGCATTGCGATGGGAATGCCTGTAGGCGGGGATATGGAATATGTGGACGAAGTGACGATGGATAAGGCGCTGGCTAATCGTCACGAAATCTAGCAGGGTTGGGTTGTTGTAGGTTGGTTGCCTGAAAACAGTTTTGGAGTGCGGCTGCAAGCGTAACGCGACGCCCCTTTGGATTGGCGAGCCTGAGAACCCCTCAAAGAAACCCGCGCGCTGATGGTTAGGAACGGCCTCACGCATGCCCTGGGGTTTCAACATCTCCAGATATTCAGGTGTTGCGAGGTTCTTCTTACTGCCTACTATAGTGCTTTTAGAATCGGACGTGCTCGACCGGGGCGTCCTTCTTGCAATCACCACACGAGTCGCCATCGTCGTACATATGAGCGTCGAATTCCACCAACGATTTGATTGGGTTACCTTCGAATTCGCCAGGCGCGGAAGTAAAGCGCACGATAGCACCGCAGCCAATCACTTTCGCGCCCAACTCTTTGACGAGCCCGGCAGTCTCTTCAATAGCATGTCCACTGCGAATGATGTCGTCGACTATGATGCAGGGATTAACCTCACCCTGGTTCACATACTGGCGAAACATGCGCTTGCCGTTTGCTTCTCTTTCCGCCCAGTAAATCTGTTCTGCACTCAGCGCGTCACGTACGCCAAAAGCGACCGGGATGCCTCCGGAACTGGGACTGATGACTGCAATCTTTGGTAACTGGCTCGAGATGTCTCGTTCGACCCGAAATTTCCTGCTGAGCGCGACCGCCAGAACGCGCGCCGTGTCGTAGTAACGAAAGGCGAGCGGCATCTGAAAATAATGTGGTGAATGTTTACCGGTGGGATAAACAAAGTGGCCCTCCCGAAAAGCGCCGGTGCGCTTCAACATCTGCATTACCGTTTCAGGCGAAGGAATCAGTGAAACCATTTCATTCTCCGTGATGAGTGATGAGTGATAGGTGATGAGTAATACGCGATGACGCTTTCAAAAGCTCATCACTTATCACTCATTACTCATCACTGTTTTTGGTTGGCGGACAGCATACATCAATCCGCCTGCTTTACTCCATCATTGAGAGCAACTTTTATCAGTCGCCGTTGGTCTGCGGGCAATCCTTCCGGTAGGGCATCAATCGAGAACCAGGATGCTTTTCGTATTTCAATACTCTGCGGTGAAGGGTCTCCCTTGGGACGGCAACGAAATACGATCTCGATCTGCCTCGGCTTTTTAAAGGCGCGGGTAGTTACCACTTCAACACTCGCAAGTTCAAGTCCCACTTCTTCGCGCAGCTCTCGTCTAACGCCTTCGTCAGGTTGCTCTCCTGCTTCAATGAAGCCACCGGGGAGGCCCCAACCGGTTCCGGGTCGAAAGCGGTGTTTAAGCATCAACACTCTTCCCTGCTCATCCACTACGATAGCCGCCGCGGTAACAGTGAAACGCGCGTGCGTCGCACGCATGGTCATGCGACGGAGCACCCGCGGGACGCGACGCCAGATACCACCGATAAGATCCTTGAACATATTGCGAGCATAGCACGCACGTGCGGAGTGAGACGGGGAGAAGCGGAGATGGGGAGAAACGGAGACGGAGAAGAAGAAGTGAGATTGTGCGTTCGACATCTCCCCATCTCCCCATCTCCCCATCTCCCCATCTCCCCATCTCCCCATCTCCCCACCTCCCGTCCCCCCATCTCCCCATCTCCCCGTCTCCCCGTCTCCCCATCCCCGCGTCTCCCAATTGACGCGCCTTCAATGAACTCTGTAAGATTCGACGCAGCAGATCATTCCGGTTAGTTCTGACGAATCGTTACGCCACCATGTCAGCAAACGTTTCTGAACAAAACGCTGCCGAGCAAAACGCCTCCGCAGCACAGGTGCCCAAGCGCATAACGAACGCGCAGACCGTCTGCAACGAGAAAAACGCAAAAGGCAAACTCTGTAACGGGCACTTGAAGCAACTGCGCACGGCCGGTGAAGCTGCGGAGGTTCATCTGCGCGGCGATGACGTGCTATCCAAATGCCAGACCTGTGGAACTCTCTATATGGGTCCCCCGTTGGGCCATGTACGTGATCCGCGAAAACAGAGTCGATTCGTTGAAGCCGAGTTGACTGCGCTGTTGCAAGCAGCAGGCGGCACGATGCCGGTAATAAAGAAAGATGAGCGCGGTGTCTTCGTGTTGGTTGAATCGGCGAGTGGTCACGCTCCGTCCGCTGCAAAACCAGCCGCTGCGAAAACCGCAACGGCAGGTCAGCCGCAAAAAGCGCCGGTTTCCGCGGCCGCAACTCCGAAACCCCCCGCAGCCGCGCCCAAACCAGCGGCGCCTAAAGCCGGTGCAGAGCCCGACCGAAAATTATTCAAGCGATCAAACTACATGGGCGTCGCGGACACAGGTCCGGTGCCCGGCGAAACTTTCGAACAGAAAGTTGTGCGTCTGAAGGCCGTGACTGTCGCTGCCAGACGTCGCGCGGAAGAAGGGGGTGGCGACGTCGCCCCAAGCGTAGAGAAAAGCGCCGCCTCAATTGCGCCCGAAGTGCAGACGAGCGCACTCGCGCCCGTGGCAGCAGCAGAGTCTTCTGAATCCGCACCTTCTGTTGCAGCAGCCCCCGCACCCGCTGCGTCTTCAAACAACGCGCACAAACCAACCGGAAATGCGGATCGAACGTTGATGAGGAGATCAACCTACGGCGACGTGGTGGATAGTGGTCCAGTCGCGGAAGAGAGTTTCGAGCAGAAAGTTGAACGGCTAAGAGCCGTCTCGGCAGCAGCCAAGCAGCGCGCAGAGCAAGGCTAGGGCTAGAGCTGAAAGCACCAGGACCTCACGATAAGAAGCGCTATAGGAATTAGCTCCTGCAGCGCTTTTGTTTTTTGTCCGCTCGTCATATCGGAATCATTTCTCTGGCACAAAGCAGGCTCGCGCTTCTTAGGAATCGGTCTCATTGATTATCAACCCTTCGCGCGCAACCTTCCAGTCGAGGACTTCCGCTCCCTGCTCCGCGGCAAGCGCTTTTTCGACCTCAGCCTTTCTACCTTCCGCGCACAAAAAGGCGATGCAACCCCCACCACCTGCGCCACAAACCTTGGCTGCTTCCGCGCCATTCGCCACCGCCTTCTCTACCAGAGTTTGCATCTGGGGAGTCGTTACTCCGGGCGCCAGCCGTTTCCGATTTGGGTAGGCAGCGCGCATCGTTGAACGTACACGCTCCCAGTCGTCGGCCAACAGTGCTTCGCGCATCGCCAGAGCGGAATCACGGATACCTTCAAAGAGTTGGAAGAGCTCTGCGTCACCGTCGATATGTCTCTTCAAAATATCCCAGTTGTTCGTCCCCGACAGACGCGGCTCGCCCGTGTAACAAATCACGATCCGACTTTCAAGTTTCGGTTCGTCAACATTGAGTGCCTCACGCTCGATTCCGTCTGCCCGAAAATGGATACAGGAAGTGGAACCATAAAACGCCGGATAGTAGTCCTGGAAACCAGCGGGTACGCGAATCACTGTCGTCTCGATATTAGCGACTAGCGCGATGAATTTCCGCTCGTCGTAGCGATCTCCTGCAAGTCGATTGAGGGCGCCAATGCAAGCGATGGCCAGCGCGGAAGATCCGCCCAGCCCCGCTCCCGCTGGTGCTTCACTAGTAGTCGTGAGATGGATGCCAGTTTTTGGCTTGAAGAAATGGACCAACTTGGAAATCAGTTCGAGACGTTCTTCCCGCGCCAGGTCGTCGAGGGCCGAGAGCCGGGTCTCGAAGGCCACCTTCCGATCACGAGATTCAAGAATGATGCGATCGTCGTCGCGGGTTTCAATGCGACAGTGAGCGCGCAGAGAGATCGCGAAATTAACCGTGGCAGCTCCGGGATGAAAAAGATAGAGTGGCCAGATGTCGATGGTGCCCCCCGCGAGATCTACGCGTGTGGGGGCGGAAGATTCAATGATCAAATTAGTAGGGAACGCATCCTTTCAAGGTTAGGTCTTTGAGCTTTGAGCTTTGTGCTTTGTACTTTGTACTGCTTGGTGCTTGGTACTTTGTAGTGCCCTTAGAAAGTTCAAAGTACAAAGCTCAAAGTACAAAGCTCAGGATTCGAAAATCTTCTAGTCGCCGTCAACCTCCTCGCGCTTGGTTTTCACTCGTTTCCTCTGTTCGTCACGACGGGTTTGCGTGAAGGGAATGTGTTCCTGAAATTCCTGCTTCAAGTCATGCAGTTTCTCCTGGGCCACATGTTCAAGCTCTTGCAAGCGCTCCGGATTAACCTCTTCGACCTTCTTCGATAACCAAAAACGCTCGGCCAGATAAAAACCGATGATCCCCAGAACAACTATCACCAGCAGTACTTTGCCCAGTCTTTGAAAATCGCCAATTATTCCGATAACGGCGCCGCTAAAGAAATAACCCGCACCGCTGAGCAGGAAAACCCAAACAAAACAGCTCGCCAGCGAAAGCACCAGGAAGCGAAGATACGGCATGCGTCCCACGCCGTAGAAGATACAGGTCGCCCACCGGAGGCCGTAAATGTACTTTGAAAGGAAGATCGAGAGCGCGCCAAACTTGGTCGTCAGTCGCTCCATGCGGGGACTGGCGCTGCGGTAGAAACGCAGGTCGCTAACGCCTTTGCGGAAGCCGCGACCAGTGGCATAGGCGATGTTATCGCTCGCAAGGCCACCCAAAGTCCCCCAAAAAAGAACCCAGGCGAAACTGTATTCTCCGAAGAAACCACTATGCGCGAGAACACCAGCAAGCAAGAGAGTGATGTCACCCTCGATCATGACCAGGATAAGGACTGCGTAGAGACCGTATTGACCGATGAGCTGGTAAAAGAGATCGGGATGCATATTGAAAAAGTGTGCAGTAGGCAGTGAGCAGTTGACTACTGCCGGTACCGCAGACTGTTAACTGTTCCCAGCTTACTAAGTTGCTTCTTCCTCTTGTGGGGGCTTTACGACAAGTACCGGGCACGAAGCGTGGCGCACAACAGCTTCGGCGGTGGAGCCAAAAAGCATTCGTCCCAGTCCGGTTCGTCCATGCGACGAGATAACCACCAGATCGACTTCGCGTTCTCTTGCCACCCTCACGATCTCCGACGCCGCTTCTCCGTGCACAATCAATTCCTCTACCTCGAGGCCGGCACATTCGTCACACTCAACCAGTCTAGGCAGCTCGCGCTCGGCCGAATCCTCGAGCTGCTCCGTAATATCGGCAATGGGAAGAGGCTCAGTCATTCCGGAGTAGCCTACAGTCGGCACCATCGTCTCTATGACATGCACGCAGATAATCGACGAGCCAAATGTTCGCGCCAGGGAGGTGGCATATGAAAGCGCATAATTACCGCATTCGCTAAAATCCGTCGGCAGCAGTATTGACCGAATTTGCATGATGTCATTTCAGATTTTTGAATTTTGATTTTCGATTTGAGCGGAACCAACCTGACTTTGGCCCTGAAACGATCATGAGGCCTGCTAAACAAGGAAATCGAAAACTGCAAGTCAAAAATCTATAATCCCTCGGCGCGGCGTTTATTCTACACGCACAGTCACTCGTTTGACAGCCCCAGAACCCTCGACTATGCTTCATTTAGTTCTACTGCTAACCAAATCGCGCGAAAGATTTTCATAGATGACTAGTGCCTCCGGATCAGAACCACGCTTCATAGGCATCGACCTCTCGGGCCCTATACTACGGGCCGCGATAGTGAACAACAATGGTCAAATCGAGGAACGTCGGGAAGTAAAAACCGAAGCCGATCAGCTCCTCAGTCAGGTGGCCCAGGTGGTCAGCGAACTGCGAGGCGTCAATGCCAATGTTGAGGCCGTTGGCATAGCCGTCCCCGGGTTGGTGAACCGGACAACTGATCGGGTGATCGCTTCACGGGATTTTCCCTCGACCGTGCGTGAGGACCTGCATTCCGAATTCACGAAGGCTATGGGCGTAAGAGTGGAGATTGAGAATGACGCCAATGCTGCCGCCTATGGTGAATACAAGGTGGGCGCCGGCCGCGGTAGCCGCGATATGTTCTACGTAACTATTGGCGAAGGAATTGGCGGCGCGATCATCCTGGACGGCAAACTCTGGACCGGCGCCTCAGGCTTCGCCGGTGAATTTGGCCACATCACGATCGACACGGAAGGCCTGGAATGTGATTGTGGCAACACGGGATGTCTCGAGACTGTTGCCTCCGGACCCAACATTGTGCGGCGCGCGAATGAACGACTTTACCGCGACGGCACTTCATCGCTCTCGAAGCTGGCCATCAACAAAAACTTCACTGCCGATGATGTTGCGCATGAAGCCAAAAACGGCGACGACTTTTCCATGATGATGATTGAGCGAACAGGTAAATATATTGGAACGGGTGTCGCCAGTGTACTAAATCTGCTGAATATCGAACGCGTCGTGCTCGGCGGGGGCGTGATGGATGCGGGTGAGCTGATTCTCAACCCCATCATTCAGGAAGCCAGGCGCCGTGCTTTTCAACCATGCTTTGAGGCCACTCAGATCCTTGCCGCAATGCTGCGTGCCGACGCGGCCTCAATTGGGGTAGCAATGCTTGCGCGTGACGCCGAAGCTTAGTTAACCGCGCAATGCCGGTCCAGCCCCCAGGCCCACAAAACCAAAAGCCAACCAAACAGCATTTGCTGCGATTCGCATTATCTTCACGTTCGACGGCGGCGGGCTCACAAGGTTCATGATGTAGAAGAGACCCCGTGCGCTCACGATACTGTGAGAGGGGATAGGCTACGACATCCGGTGGCGTGAAGCGCGTGTTGCCGGGATCGATGCGCACTGCTCACAGCCGACAGAAGGAAGATGGGCCACAAAAGGTCCAGTAGAGTGGGCGCTGCGATGAGCGCCTTCACGAGTTTGCGCGGAAATCGTTTGCCGCCAGACCCACCGTATAATGCCCGTGTTCTGACAGTCGATTAAGGACGCGCCGACAACTCGTGGCTTTAACACGCGCTCAGAGGATCGACAATTCGATCGTGTTACATATTCGATCGTGTTACATATTCGATCGTGTTACACAGTCGATCGCGTTACACTTGGTTAATTAGGTTGATTACTTCAACTTGAAAAACTCTATCCATCTGGTAAAGTACTTCCACTTTGCAAGACGACAGTTTAAGTCAAGCGGTTCTTGTGGGCCGCTTTGTCCTCGGGTGGCCCTCTGGACTGCGGTGTAGTCTGCTGTGAAATCGTTTTCGTTGGGACTCACGCGTTGCATCGGCTGTTGTCGTGCGTGGGTTTTGGGTTTCGGATTCTTGAATCACGCAATCAAGGATTAGCAAAGCTGCGGCGATGCCACAGATCTTTCATCACAGTACCAATGCTTTAGCCAAAATAAGTATCTTTGGCGCGATCTTCATTCTGTTGGCGGCGCTTTGGGCAACGGCCGAGTTGAACCGCTCCTCCTGGAACACAGGACAGTGGGTTGAGCGTCAGCAACCTATCCAGTTTAGCCACAAACATCACACCGGAGATGACGGCATCGATTGCCGCTACTGTCATACGTCAGTAGAAACTTCAGCTTCAGCAGGCATGCCCTCCACAGAAACCTGCATGAACTGCCACAAGCAGATCTGGGCCGACAGTCCCTATCTAGAACCGGTTCGGGCCAGCTTTCGCAGCGGCAAGCCGATCGAGTGGATTCGGGTCCACGATCTCCCCGACTATTCTTATTTCAATCACAGCATTCATGTGAACAAGGGCGTCGGCTGCTCCACTTGCCACGGTCGTATCGATCAGATGCCCATCGCTTTCCAGGCTTCGACGCTGCAGATGGAGTGGTGTCTGAGCTGTCACCGAAGCCCCGAGAAATTTGTCAGACCCGCGGACAATATCTTCGACATGGAATGGCGACCTGAGAACCGAACCAGCGAACACGTGGCCGAGGGAAGATCGCTGCTCAGCAAGTATCAAATTCAGAAGCCCGAAGTTCTAACGAGTTGCTCGACGTGCCACCGATGATCTTTGGAGTGGGGATATCGTGTCCGCCTTAGCGCGAATAGAAGACAAACGATGTCTGAAGACCGACACATAAATTTCAAGTTAATGCGCGATCGCATTGTGGGTTCCGAGGACGGCAAGACCTTCTGGCGTAGTCTGGAAGAGCTTGGCGACTCGCCCGAGTTCCGCGAATTTGTGCAACGCGAGTACCCGCAGCACGCGGAGGAGTGGGACGATCCAGTAGAGCGACGCACCTTCTTGAAATTGATGGGCGCATCGCTGGCACTCGCCGGCCTCAGCGGTTGCGTCTACCAGCCTCCCGAGAAGATCGTCCCTTTTGTCAGGCAGCCACAGGAGGCAGTGCCCGGCAAGGCTCTCTTCTTTG
>JACDCK010000194.1 GCA_013817595.1 Pyrinomonadaceae bacterium
GCAATAAGTTGGGCCCGCCACTCGGATGCTGGCTGGCCAAGCCGCGCAAAGACTTCCTGCGCCTGGAGTGCATTGCTTGATGCCGCCTTGGAATCGCCCGCCAGCAGCATGGCTTCCGCGAGCACCAATCGCGCCGTAGCCAGTTGGGCCGGATCGTTAAGCTGCATCGCCATGTCAACCGCTTCGGTGGCCATCTGCTTTCCAGATGCTTTTGCGCCGCTGTACGACTGAGCCAAACCAATCACGATCATGGCGCTCGTTGCATGACTCTTAAACTCTGTGCCAGCTGTTTCGCGAACCGTCTCGGCCTTTGTTTTGGCATCAGCAAAATGGCCCTGGCTTAGAGCGATTTCAGCGGCTATTAGCTTGAGTCCGATCGATAGTAGTTTTATTTCGCTTCCGGGTTTGTCCGCGATAGAGGTAGCCTGCTCCAGTAGCGTCTGGGCTTCGCCGTAGCGGCCCATGTGCCATAGGGCGTCACCTCGGCTGAGCAGGTTATAACCGATGCTGCGCTGCATTCCCTGCGAGCTGTAGAAAGTATAGGCCTGACTGAAATGATCAAGCGCTTCTACCCACTTTTCCTGGCGAGCAAGCACGCTCCCTATTTCGGTGTGTCCCAGCGCAATCTGTGCCTGATCATTCCACTGTTGCCCAAGCTGCAGAATCTTTTCATCAGCGTTTATGGCAGCGTCGTAATCTCCCTTCTGCCGATTAGCCCGCGCCAGCAAGGCAAGGCAGGAAGAGGCTTCGCTTCGATATCCTCCCTGCTGGTAGAAAGTCAGCGCCGGCTCAAGAAAACGCAGCGCCTCCTCCGGATTATTCTGTCGCAACCTCAAGCTTGCCAGCGAGGCACGCGCCCGGGCTTCGTTGCTTAACGCCTTGCTTCGCTGTGCTGATTGCAGAGCCTCGGTAAAATACTTGTCGGCCTTGCTGTATTCGCCCTTGATTAGAGAGTTATTGCCCTGATCATTCAGGCCGCGCGCGCTGAGGTTCTCCAAAGCGTTGTTCTGGGCCAACTCCACTCCCTGCCGTAAGTATTCACTTGCCTGGTTAGTCTCCCCCATGTCAACCGTAACGCTGCTCAACTGCAATAGGCTCTTGATCTCTTGAGACTTATTGTCGCCGGCTCTGGCCAGCGCCAGTGCTTGTTCCAGTTGGACCTTAGCCTCTGACAATTTATTCAACTTATTAGACAGGGCGCCACGCTGGAAGAGTACTTCCGCACGCCCCTCCAGGTTTCCCAAGGCCTGATAGATCGCTTCTGCTTTGTCGAACGATGTCAGAGCATTGGCAATCTCTTGCTGCCGGCCGTAAAGAATTCCGAGATGCAAAAAGGGCGTGGGGTATTGTGGGTTTCGGTTCGACGCTTCCGTAAGCGTTTCAATTGCCTTCTTGGTATCGCCATTCTTCTCATAGGCTCGGCCTAAGTCTACGAGGACGTACGGTTTTTCCGCATCAGAAGCCCGCTGCGCGATCTGCTCGTAAACTGAAACAGCCTTGCTGTAATCGCGCCGAGCAGTAGCTGTGATGGCCTCCAAATAGAGTGCGTCTGATTCTGAAAGCGTCAATCTGCCGCTCGAGTTTGCACGCAGTAGTTCGTCTTTCGCGCGGTCTCCATAATCCAGCTCGACCAGGGCCTCAGCGAGGCGCGCATGCGCCAGCATGTAGCCATCATCAGCGGCGATAGCCCGCTCAAAAGCCTTACTCGCTTGATAGTAGGCGCCATCTCTGAGTCCCTTTGTTCCCACGTCGTACCATCGCTGGGCCTCGGCCGACGGCTGATGTGGTTGGGGGCGCCACCATTGCAAAGCCAGCAGGCCGGCAGCAACCGCCACCATCACGCTAATGAGAATATAAGAAATCGGAATGCGGGGGCGCCGCAGAATTTGCGATAAACTGCTAAGCGTTTTGCTATGCCTTGTAACAGCCGGGGCGGAGGGCTTCTTGATGATCGTCTGTCCGGCCTCTCCCAACTTTTCCTTGATTGCTTCCAAATCATCTATTAGTTCCTCAGCCGACTGGTATCGTTTGTCCGGCTTCTTCTCTAACGCTTTGAGAGAGATAAAATCGAGTTCCCGGGGCACATGTGGGTTTATCTTAGAGGGAGCCGGTGGCTGAACGTGCAGCACGTTCGCTGCAATTTCAATGAAACCTGTGCCCGAGAACGGTGTTCGGCCGGTGATGGCTTCATAGAGTATTACTCCGAGCGCGAACAGGTCGCCTCTACCGTCTACAGCCAAACCCATCGCCTGCTCCGGCGAGAGATAGGCCGGGGTTCCCAGAACCACTCCGCTGCGAGTTTCGGTAGAGAGGAGAGTGACCGCTTCTGGCTCTGCACTGACAACGTGGTCTTTGTTTAACTGTTTAGCTAACCCGAAATCAAGCACTTTGACTTGCCCTTTATCGTCGATGACGACATTGGAAGGCTTGATATCGCGGTGGATGATGCCCCGGGCATGCGCCTCGATCAAAGCCGAGGCGACATCGGCGACAATCTCAACGGCGCGTATCAGACTCAGGTCGCCTTTCCGCATCAGCTCGGTCAGGGTGCGCCCTCTTGCCAACTCCATAACGAGAAATGGCCTGCCCTCGTCAGTCTGGCCGTAGTCAAAGAGTGTAGCAATCCTGGGGTGACTCAACTCCGAGACTGCACGAGCCTCACGCAGGAATCGGGCACGATAATCATGTGAGTCTGAATTTAGGGAGGGAAACTTGATCGCAACGCGGCGTCCGAGGTGTGTATCCTCTGCGAGGTAAACTGTTCCCATGCCGCCCTCTCCGAGGGGTTCCAGGATGCGGTAATGTGAAACTGTCTGCCCGATCATGGACGTTGATTGATGCTCAACCGGAGTTTCCCCTGCTGGCGTCACGGAGACGCCGAGACTTCAATCGGCAAAAGGAAGTGTGTGCGTAGGTTAAACAGTACGAGCGGATATTACGCTACAGCCTTGGGCTTTTCAATCACTTTAGCCCGGGGAGTGCGCAGTGGTTTGAGAACCGAAGCCGACTGCCAACCAGCAGCTCATTGACCGTGCTTTCCACTGGGCATAACATGCCGGGCCTATGAAAATTAGAACCATCCAAACCGAGAAAGCGCCAGCACCCGGAGGGCATTACTCACAAGCAGTCGTTTACAACGGACTGGTCTTTGTCGCCGGGCAGCTCTCGATCGAGCCACGGACGCTGGAAAAGAAGTTGGGCTCGATTGAAGAACAAACCGAACAGGCTCTTACTAACGTGAGTGAAATACTGAAAGCTTCCGGGAGTGATCTTCGCCTCGTATTAAAGATGACAATCTATGTCTCGGACATTGGCCTGTGGCAGCGAGTTAATGCTGTGTACGCGAGGGTGATGGGAGACCACCGCCCGGCCAGAGCCGTCATTCCGACAAAGGAGCTACATTATGGATTTCTCGTCGAGATTGATGCCATCGCGGCCTCACGTGATTAGTGCTTCCTCCGATGTCCCCAGACATCGCGGGAGTCCCGCAGCACGATATTGTAGAGTTCAGTACTGACGGTGCACGTTCGCTCTCGTTGGGTCCGCCGCAATTGAACAAGTAACATTCCAAGCTCCTCGGTGAGTTGCGGCCGGGTAGTAGCACACTTTCACACGATTTCCGTATGGGCGATTGGACTGCCGAACGCAAGATCAGAGTGACAGAAGGGTCTCTTCCGCACGATTTATTTCTGGTGCGTGCCGGCTCGCGGCACAAAGTGAAGAGCTAAAGATCGAGGTGGGAATTGCAGCGCCAACGGCGCGAACTGTGAAAGCCTTGGGGCATCGCCCCTGGTAGGCGCGTTGATGATTTGAAGCGCTGAAGGCGCGTAATGCGATAGCCTGGGCAGAGCTGCCGGAGGGCAACGCAACAGTCTTAATCAAGCATTTCGGGGCGACCGGCCTATTTCGCGCTTTCAGTGCTGGTTCATGTTATGAGCACTAACCTGGGGCGCTGCCCCAGGCTTTCACAGTTCGCGCCGTTGGCGCTGCAATGAGTCAAAACCTTACACGCGTGTTTCATCAAGGTAAACGTTGTCGCCGCGACGAACCGTCGAACTCCTCCGGGAGCTTCCGAAATCCTTTGGCACCAACGGTCTATAAACATCAGGTCCCTACGGGACTGTGAAGCAAGAACCTTGCTATTTGTTTACAAGAACTTTGGAGTCAGCACACTAGATGTCAGTTCGAAAACTATGGCCGCTGTTCGCGCTTGTGGCGGTGTTGGTGGCCGCCACGTTCCAAATGCGCAACCAGGGCCGTTCATGGTGGTGTTCCTGTGGCCAGCCCTTTTTCTGGGCGAGCGACATTTGGATTCTCACAACTCTCAACACCTTCTGGATCCCTATGCGTTCACGCACGTTCTACACGGTTTTGTCTTTTTCTGGTTGCTTTCATCGCTACTGCCTCGGACGCCGCGGCTATGGCAGTTCACGCTGGCGATCTTGCTGGAGGGGCTCTGGGAAGTATTTGAGAATACTGAGTTCATCATTCAGCGATACCGCGAAGCTACCGCCGCGCTCGGTTACTACGGTGATTCAGTGGCCAACTCCCTTGGCGACGTGGTGACGTGTGGAATCGGTTTCTTGATCGCACAGAGAATCGGATTCCGTCGGTCGTTTGTGGTATTCGTGGCGACAGAGTTGGTATTGCTCATCTGGATTAGAGACAGCCTGCTCCTGGAAATTCTGATGTTGATCTATCCGATTGATTCGCTCAAGACATGGCAAATGGGGCATTAACTTTGATCTGGGGTTCGATTGGCTGGGGCACAACGGAAATCCTAGCTCGTTCTTTATGGAGACATGTATGCTGAATGTCAGGTCGGGCGACTAGAATAAGCAAAACGAGAGAAGCTTATTCAAGGAGAAACGACGATGACGAATCAGGTTCAAGGCACATTCATTCCTCGTGACTACGACATCTTCGGCGGTCTGGATGTGGACAAGAAGAGCATAGCAGTCACTTTCACGGATCACGGAACAATGCAAAAATCTTTGCGGCTGCCTTATAGTGCGGACCAGCTGCTTAATTACACGCGGAAGCATTTTCCGGGTCAGCGAGTGGCCTTTGTTTACGAAGCGGGGCCGACTGGCTTTGGCCTCCACGACGAGCTGAGGGCGACGAACCATCCTTGTTTGGTAGTATCGCCGGCAATGGTGCCGAGAGCTCCGGGACAACGAGTGAAAACTAATCGCCTGGACAGCAAGAAACTCTCCGAAGGACTGCGCGGGGGGCAACTGCGCAGCATTCATGTGCCGATGCAGAGCTATCGCGAGCTGCGTCATCTGGTGCAACTTCGCGACACGCAGGTAGCTCAGTTGACGGCCACCAAATGTCGCATCAAGTCGCTGCTGTTGTATGAAGGG
>JACDCK010000019.1 GCA_013817595.1 Pyrinomonadaceae bacterium
GTTTTCTATTTCGCCCGGAGCCACGTAAACACCTGAAACCTTCAACATGTCGTCAGTGCGACCGTGGTACCAGTAATATCCTGCTTCGTCGACATGGAACTGATCGCCGGTCGTGCACCAGTCGCCGGCAAAGGTCTCTTTGGATTTTTCATGGACGTTCCAGTAACACAACGCCGCCGAGTCTCCTTTGATCCTAAGCGTCCCCATCTCGCCCGTTGGTAGCTGGTCACCCTCAGCATTTATTATTGCGGCCTCGTAGCCCTCTACAATACGACCCAGGCTACCCGGCTTAACGTCACCTGGTCGATTTGTTATGTAGATGTGAAACATCTCCGCTGAGCCGATTCCATCGTAGATTTCCACTCCAACTGTCTTGAGCCAGCGCTCATAAAGTTCCACAGGCAGAGCCTCTCCCGCAGAGTAGCAAAAGCGTAATGACGACAAGTCGTGCGATGTTTCCCGCTCAGCGTTGAGCATTCCATTGATCATCGTCGGAACCGTAGTCAGGATCGTAGGGCGATAACGTTCAATGACTTCAAATATCTTCTCCGGAGTGGAGCGTTCCGCGAAAAGCGCCGTTGCCCCACCCACCGCGAAAGGAAACAGCAGGTTGGTTCCAGTCGCATAACCGAAAAACAGCTTGGGTACGGAGACCGTAAGATCGTTTTCGTTTACCCCGAGCGTACGCTTCGCATAGACCTCCGTATTGAATGGCAGATCGTGTTGCAGATGGACTGCGCCTTTTGGGTGCCCGGTCGACCCGGAGGTAAACAACCAGATGGCAATATCGTCGCGGTGAGTATCGGCAGGTGTGCACTCGGCAGAACAGGACTCCACCGTATCGGAAAATGCAAACCATTGGGCCTTACGGCTTTGAAAGTCGATATCTTCATCGTCTTCAGGCGTACCACCAGCCACTAGCACGGCCCGGAGGTAACGCGAGCCTTCCGCGGCTTCAGCGAAAGGCTTCAAGAGCGAGTGGTGAATAACGGCGACGCGAGCGCGCGTATATTCGAGGTAGTATTTATAATCAGCCGCGGGCAGCAGCGGGTTAACCATCGTGATCACAGCGCCGATCCGGGCAGCACCAAACCAAGTCCAGACAAACTCCGGACAGTCAGGCAGGGCAATCAGGATTCGCTCTTCAATGTTCAGCCCCAGTTCCCGGAGTGTGTTGCCCACGCGATTCGACATGCGCGCGAGGTCTGCGTACGTAAGTGTCTGATCCTGGAAATATAGACAGGTCTTGTTTTCTCGGCCTTCCTCGAGGTTATGGTAGAGGAAGTAATCGGCAATGTTGAACTTTTCCGGAAACTCGATACTCATTGCATCCTGAACTGGATTTGGCTAGTATGCGTCAGCTAACAGGTAAACAGCCCCGCCCTAACGAAAGCAGCTAATCGCTTCCTAAGGTCTTCGTCACGGGCAGTGAACCGCGCGGCAAAACCGATATCGCAGGCTTCTTCAACAACCTCAGACCATCAAATTCCTAAGTGGCTGATGAAAAAGGACAACCTCCCGCCCCATGTTTGACTTCCAGATAGGTACGAGCCTCCCAAAGCTCCGGGAAGAATTTCTTGCTTAGCGTAGTTTGCAAATACCCAATTCCTTCGGAACCGCCTGTGCCTCGCTTTGCGCCCACCATGCGCTCGACCATCTTTATGTGATGTGCGCGCCACAGCGAAAAGTATTCATCATGCTCCAGCAGAGCTTCAGCCAGTTGAAACTCTTCGTAGCGCTCCTCGAAATGCGTGAGGACTTCGAGCACCGCCTGGCCCCGTTTCTGGTAAAGCCTCTTCCGTTCGCCATCACGCAAGGATTCGTCGTCGTCGGGTGCGTCAAATCCACGACGCCTTAACACGGCAAAAAAGACCTCATTTAAAGACGGGGCGGCATACCGTTTCCGCAGGCGTTCATAAGCAAAAGGATCGTTACGAAACTCATTCAGCATGCCCTCGGGCTTGTGACCCGAGGCGAATTCAATTTCCCGAAATTGCATTGATTGGAAGCCGCTGGCGGGATTCAATTGCTCGCGGAACCCTAAAAAATTGATGGGAGTCATAGTTTCCAGAATGTGAATCTGGGTGACCAGCAGTTTTTCTATCTCGACTACCCGCCGCAGGGTGCGGGCGGCGGAGGGGAGGCGGTCTTCATTCATCATGACCATGGCGGCGTCAAGCTCGTGAAGGATCTGTTTGAACCATAATTCGTAAGCTTGATGGACCGTGATGAAAAGAAGCTCATCGTGGTGTTCAGGCCCTGAGAGACACTCCTGCAAACCGAGCAGGTCAGGAACTCGGAGGTATTTGTTGTATGAAAGCGGGGCTGCCTTGCCGTAGTCGTCAGACATAATGAGCTTGGATCTTTGTGCTTTGATCTTTGAATTCCACCCTTTGAGTTTGGATAAAGCCAAAGATCAAAGGACAAAGATCAAAGATCAGTCTTTCAAAATGCCGCGCCGGCCGCTTCGTGCTTGGCGTACGCGCGAGTGTCCCGGATCGTCTTCATCTCTCCAATGATTAGTTCCAACTCTTCGTCCGTGGTGTAGAAGTGAGGAGAGATGCGCACACCCGCGCCAGGGCGAAAATCAACAATAAACTCCCGGCGCACCAGCTCGCTGGCAATGGCCGCCGCGTGCTCGTGCATAATCGAGGCCGTGCCCCCTCGCTGTGAAGAACTCTTTGGACTAGTAACTGTGAACCCTGCTTCCTGGGCCTGGTCGATCAAAAGAGAAGTTTGGCGCACACTCTTCCTGCGAATATTCTCCACACCGATTTCATTAATGATGCGATAACCCGACTGGGCGGCGTAAAGCGCCGGAATCGCAGGCGAGCCGTGGAGAAAGCGAGCAATACCTGGGGCGTAGCGAAGCTCTTTATCAAAGGCAAAAGGATCCTCGTGCGCCATCCAGCCCGTGGTTTTGGGTTGGAGCTTGGTGTGCAAATCGGGACGAACGTAGAGATACCCCGCGCCTGGCCCGCCACAAAGCCACTTCACCGATCCGCCGGTTGCGAAATCTACATTTAGATCTTTGACACTGAACGGAACGGTGCCTGCGGACTGATAGGCATCGAGCACAACCATTGCGCCTACCTCATGGGCGCGCTCGGTTATCGCTTTGGCGTCCTGGAGAAAAGCGCTCTTGAATAAAACATGGGAGAAAGGCACCAGCAGAGTCTCCTCATCGATCGCAGCCAGCATGCGCTCGAGCGGTATCGTTGTGCCGTCGTCGGATTTCACTGTTTCAATGCGCAGACTCCCATTACGTGCGTGAGCCTCGTAGACGTACATCACCGAAGGAAAGTTGAGCTCCGAATAAACAATCTTATTTCTCCTGGGTGTGGGTTCGAAACAGGAAAGAATTAGCGACTGACAAACTGAGACATTCTGATGCATGACCACGGTCCCCGGGTCCGCGCCAATGATTCGCGCGACGTCGTTGCCTACCGTCACCGGCATGTTCCACCATCCCTCGGCCCACGCTCGCACCCCGCGCGTCGCCCAGGCCTCTGCATAATCGTGCAAACGATCGTAAGTGGCCCTGGGCATCGCTCCCAGGCTATGCGAGATCAGATAAACAGTCTTGTCTAGGATAGGAAATTCGCTGCGCCAGTTGAGCAGGGCGTCATTCAAGAGTTGAACTCCTATGCGTTTTTTGAACTGAGACTAATTTATCACATGTCTCCACTATTCAGACTTGCTCCCACTGTATTTTTCTAGTAGTGGTAGAGTGATTCAAAATGTGGAAATTTCCAAATCCTGTCAAACACGCAATTCCTGAAACGCGTTGGCCCAGTGCGGAAGAGGCAGCCCGCTCGCTCCTCTTCCAGCCAATACGACTGGGACGGAGCGAGTTAACCAGCCGCACCTGGGTACCCGCAATGGTGCCATGGCGTGCGACTGAAGATGGTTTCGTAACGCAGGCAAACATCGATTGGTATCGCAGATTCGCCGCCGGCCAGCCGGGAGCGCTCGTCGTTGAGGCCACCGGAGTCCGGGACATCCCCAGCGGACCGCTACTCAGGATTGGCGACGATCGTTTCATTCCGGGGTTGCGGCAGCTGGTGCAAGCAGTTCGCGAGGCGAGCGATGGCCGGACGAGTCTTTTTATTCAGATCATCGACTTTCTTCTGGTAAAGCGCCGACCCGAGCAGGAGAAATATTTCAAACGATTTCTACGTATAACTGACCGTCACCGACAAACACTTGCAGAGACAAGGAACGATCAAAGTTGGCTCGGACGTGACGAAGCGGAGGTGCGAGCATTTCTGGCGAGCACCGGCGACGAAGCCCTCGAGCACATACTTGATGAGCGGGAGTTGGAATCACTGCGCTTTGGTTATCGAGAGCGCGTCACCGACACCGAGTTATCGCACGTGCGCGAATTGCCGGAGGTGTTGCCGGGAATCTTCGCCGCGGCTGCCGGGCGAGCCCGCGAAGCAGGATTTGACGGAGTCGAGCTCCACTACGCTCACGCATACACAATGGCCTCGTTTCTGAGCGCGCGAAATACTCGTACAGACGGTTACGGCGGGCAGCGCGAGGCCCGCGTTCGTTTGCCGTTGGAGGTGTACCGCGCTGTGCGCGAGTGCGTCGGTGAGGATTACATAGTGGGCGTTCGTTTTCTTGGTGACGAGGTGATTGAACGAGGAAACCGGATTGATGACGCGACCTACTTCGGCGTTGAGTTTGCCCGGGCGGGTTTGGATTTTCTCTCAATCTCAAAAGGCGGAAAATTTGAGGATGCGCAACAGCCTAAAATCGGGCAGGCCGTTTACCCTTACACCGGCAAGAGCGGTTATGAATGCATGCCGACAACACGCTCTGACGAAATCGGACCCTTCGGTAGGAATGTTCCGCAGGTCGCGGCAATCAAGCGAGCGGTAAACGACGCAGGTTTCAGCACTCCCATTGTGGCCAGCGGTGGAATTACCACTTTTGAGCAAGCGGAAGGAATTTTGCGGCGAGGCGAAGCTGACCTCGCCGGCCTGGCGCGTCAAGCACTTGCCGATCCGGACTGGTTCCTGAAAGTCCGACTCGGCCGCGGCGCGGAAATACGTCGTTGTACTTACACCAACTATTGCGAGGCCCTCGATCAGGCGCACAAACAAGTGACGTGTAAATTATGGGATCGCTTAGAGCTGGATGATCCGGACGTTAGTCTCGCAGCTGATGGTCGTCGTCGCCTGCTGCCTCCTAAGTGGCGGCCCCTACGAAATTGCTGACTCGTAGGTTGCTACAAAAGCGGGATCGCGTTTCTTTAGTTCCTCGTGGTCCACTCTCCCACTGCGTATCATCAGCGAGTATGCTAATTCTATCGGGCTAAGGTGTAGGTACTGCCTTACGTTCTCAAACCAGAGCATGCTCTCGAGGGCGGCCGCTTGATAATCCTCGATGTATGGCTTCCGAGTCGATTCAAATTCCAGGAGAGCGCGGCTCACGTCATTGTGGCGCCGAAAACTGTTGGCCAGCGCAATCGCATCCTCCATCGCCAGCTTTGTTCCTGAACCAATCGAAAAATGGGCGGTATGCAGCGCGTCTCCCATGAGCACCACGTTCTCAAAAGCCCAACGCGCATTTTTTACCAAAATGAAATTGATCCACTTAGAATTGTTTGAGAGCAGTGAATGCCCTTGCAAATCTAGCGCAAAGACTTGTTCGACGTACGCTCGATCGTCAGCCTCGTTCATGGTAGCCAACTCCGCCTGCTCCCAGGTCTGAGGATCACACTCGACAATGAAAGTGCTCGTAGTTCGGTTGAATTTGTATGAGTGCGCCGAGAAGACGCCGGCTTCATTCTCGCGGAAAGTCAGCGTCAAACCGGGGAATAGCTTGTTCGTGCCGTACCAGATGTAACGATTAGAGCGAACGCTCAGATTCGGACCAAAGTGTTCTGCAAAGCGCTGGCGAACGGTGCTGTTGATACCGTCGGCACCCACCAGCAGGTGGCAATCAGCACGCAACAAGTCAATATCATTGATCTCTGAACGAAAGAGGAGGGAGACTCGGAGTTGCTCCGCGCGTCGCTGCAGAGTCTTTAATAACTGCAGGCGGGAAACGCCGGAAAAGCTGTTGCCGCGAACAGAGATCTTTTCGTAGCGGCGCACCACGTCGACATTGTCCCAGGCCTCAAACAATCTGGTTATCTCGGCGTGAGATTCTGCGTCAGCTTCACGAAGATTTGACAGCGTTCTACCGGAGAAAACTACGCCCCAACCGAAAGTGTCATCTGGCCCGTTGCGTTCATGGACTGTGATTTGGTTCGCCGGATTCGCCTTCTTCATCAGGATGGCGAAGTACAAACCCGCCGGCCCGCCGCCGATGATGTTGATCCTCATCTATTCCTTCAAAAGCTGGCTGGCAATGATGAGCTTCTGGATCTCGGATGTGCCTTCGTAGATACGCAAAGCGCGCACGTCGCGGTAAAGACGCTCAACCACACTGCCGCGCACGAGCCCCGCGCCACCGTGGATCTGAACGGCCTGATCAATGATTCGGCCGGCAGCTTCGGTGGCGTAGAGCTTAGCCTCGCTGGCCTCGCGACTTACCCGTCCGGTCCCAGTGTCTTTGAGATAAGCGGCGCGATAAACCAACAGCCGGGCGGCGTCGAGCTCTGTGACCATATCGGCCAGCTTCTCCTGGATGAGTTGATGCTCCGCGAGCAAGCGACCAAATTGTCTGCGGTTGAGGGCATAGCGAAGCGATTCATCAAGCGCACGACGGGCCATGCCGCAAGCGGCGGCTCCAACGCTCGCACGAAAGGTGTCGAGCGTACGCATCGCCAGGTTAAAACCATCTCCTTCGGCTCCTACCATGTCCTCTGCCGGGACGCGACATCCGGTAAAAGCAATTTCACCGATCGGGTGCGGTGAAATCATCTCGGTCCGCTCGACGACGGTGAAGCCGGGCATCCGCGCGCTCACAACAAACGCGGAAAGTTCTGCCCGTCCTCCGGTTTGAGTTCCGGTTCGGGCAAACACGGTATAGAAATCCGCGACTCCCGCATTTGAGATGAAACGCTTGCTACCGTCGATCACCCAGGCGTCACCATCGAGCCGAGCGGTGGTTCTAATGGCGGAGACGTCGGAGCCGGCTTCAGGTTCTGTCAGGGCAAATGCACCGATAGCCCTTCCTTCAGCTGCGCGCGAAACCCAGAAATCGCGGACATGCTCCGGGGCCGCCTGACTAATCGCATACGTACCTAACCCCTGCATCACAAAAGCGAGGTCAGCCAACGCTGATGAGTAGGCGAGAGCCTCGCGAATCAAGCAGAGGGCGCGGACATCAAACCGCGTATCGTGCGAAGCCACCGCATAACGGAGCGCACCGGCACTGGCCAGCACACCCACGTAGTCGCGGATACGCTCGTCAACATCGCGTTCTTCCGTAGCCCGAGGTTCAATTTCCTGCTCAACAAACGATGCCACGTCGCTCGCAAGGCTGCGATGGTCAGGAGTGAAGAAGGGGGTTTGTTCGATAAATGAATCCATATTTTAGAGTGCGCCGGCAGAGAGTAGCGGCGACGGCGCTTTGTATGATCTAATTACCATTCCGGCCCTGCGTCATACTCGAGCATACACTGTTTTGACCTGAGCTGGTCGTGCCTCGACGGAATCCAGAATTGCTCCCCCAAGCAGATCCAAAGCGGTGTCGCGCTGCGCTTGCCACCGCGCTCCATATTACTTGAACTTCGGCGGACGCTTTGCGACGAACGCCTCGTAAGCTTCGCGATAGTCAGGATGCTGCATGCAAATGGCTTGTGCTTGCGCCTCGCATTCCAACGCAGCACTGAGGCTCATATCAATCTCGCGATTGAGCACTTCCTTCGTCTTGGCCAGCGCGAAAGAAGGTCCTTGAGCCAGCCGTTCTGCGAATTCGCGAGCGACGTTCGCCAATTCTCCAGCGGGTACCACCCTGTTATACAAGCCAATTCGTTCCGCTTCTGGCGCGGAAATGAAATCGCCGGTATAGAGCAATTCAGTAGCCTTTGCCAAACCCACTACTCGCGGCAATAAATGCGCGGCTCCCATGTCGGCGCCTGAGAGGCCCACCTTTACAAAAAGGAAAGCAATCCTGGCTTCCAAGCTGGCGATCCTGATATCCGATGCTAATGCTATGCAGGCGCCCGCTCCCGCCGTTGTGCCATTCAAGCTTGCAATCACCGGCTTGGGCAAAGTACGAATGTTGCGAATCAGATCGCAAGTCATTCGCGTGAACTCCAATAGGCCTTCCATATCGCGGGCAAAGAGTTCGCCGATAATGTCGTGGACGTCACCGCCGGAACAGAAAGCCCGTCCTGCCCCGGTGATAACCACCACACGCACTTCGTCTTCGGCGCGCAGGGCCGCAAACGTATCAGTTAGCTCTCGATAAACTTCAAAGGTGAGCGCATTCAGGCGCTCGGGGCGGTTGAGAGTGATGGTAGCCACACCCGTGTGCGTCTGTTCGTAGAGAAAACTCGTGGGCTGCTTCATGCTTGGATCGCCTGACTTACTACTTGTATGAACCAGTCTTCCGAGGATTAGCACTCGGTATTCTGTTGCAGACCAGAGCCGACGTCACAACGCCGCGATCGCTTCGATTTCGACCTTTGCCTCGGCATCAAGCAAGCTCTTGACTTCCACCAGCACCATCGCGGGAAAGTGTTTCCCCATGTGGGTGCGGTAGCGTTCACCAATTTCCCGTGTGCGGGCCTCGTACTCCTTCTTGTTATTAACGTACATAACCAGGCGCGCAATTTGTTCGGGCCTGCCGCCAGCTTCGGTAACAACTGCAACCACGTTGGCGAGAGCGCGATCAAACTGTTCGACAAAATCCGCGCTAGTAATTTCCTGATGTTCATTCCAGCCAAGTTGACCGGCAATGAATAGCAAACGCATTCCCGGCTCAGTCATAACGCCATTGGAATAACCTCGCGGAGAACCGAGCGATGCAGGATTAATGAATTTGAGACTCATAGAAACAGAAGACTAAGAACAAAGATGATTTTTCGGTACTGGTGCAAATTGACGCAACCAGCTGGGTGTTAGTCAACCGCAGACGAGCAAAGCTACTCGGTTCTGTTGTTGAGCGGTATGACCGCATCCGCTAACCAAACTCACAAGTTCCGGTTCGCCGGCATAATAAATTATGCAGAGTCACTCTTTTGCACCTCGGTCTGCGGGTCTTGACGAGGCAGCAAGGTATTAGATTCCGCTCTGATGAGCAAGAGCTTACTAGCCGGTGCCCGCCAGATTTTATTTCGCCTGAAAAGGGGAAGAGGCCGCCTCGATAATAGGCGACCTCTTGAAGTTCATGCCGAAGTGTCAGCGGTCAGAGAATCTTGCCCAGACGCGATGCCAACTGACCCGCGAGATTTCCCTGAGGATCAAACCCTTGAATGGGCTCGCCGTCGACATTGCCCTGCTTGTCGAGAATAACTATCGACGGCAACTGGTCAATACTTAACTTCCTGGAAATCGCGCCGTCCGGATCGCGCAAGACCGTGACCTTCAAGCCATACTTTTGGGCGAAGGCGCGCAGTTGCTCGTCTGATGCAAAGTTCTTGGACTTCGAATCTTCAGACTCCGTGCTCACGAAGTAGACAACTACCCCGCGGTCGCTGTACTCGTCGGCTAGTTTCCTGATTCCCTGCAACTGGGTTCGGGAAATAGGAAGCCATGAAGCGCCAAAAGCGAGCACCACAACCTCGCCTCGCAGGCTCTCAGAGGTAACCCTCTGACCATCGATTGACCGCATCGAGAACTCAACGGGCCCACTATCGCTCTTTTGCGCCAAGGCGACGCCTGAACCAAGCAGGACTAGAAGGGACGCGGCCATATATGTTTTACAGTTCGAGAGAAACATCTATTCTCCTTTGCCGGATTTTGGCCTCCTCGTTGAGGCGTTAGGGGTCCGACAGCGCATTAGATGACCCCGCCACCGGTTTAGTTGGGTGCGAGCCTATCGGGGTCAGAACCGCGAGCAACGACCGGGTTGTATGCCTCCCTGTTGAGACCGGGTCACTACCGCTCCCCGTTCTGACAAGCACCACGTAAACGTGGTAATCTCGAGTTATCAAGGACCCAAGTCAGGTTGAATACCGAAGACTTCCTCGTGTAAGGCGCAGTAATCATCCCATGTATCCATGTCTCGCGCAATAAAGGGCGAATTAACGGATAACCGTCGAACGTGCTCCTGATGGGTTTTGAAAAAGGACCCGAGGCCCCCGCTCGAATCAAGGTTTAACAACTCCTCGCGAAAGCGGAGGTCAACCAGGACCGGATGACCACCCCGGCCTTGAAACTCGGGGATGACCAGCCTCTCTCCTGAAATCCATTCACTCACAATGGCCCTTATGACGTCCGGCGGGACCGCCGGCTGGTCCGTCAAGGCGATAAGTGCTGCTCTAGCGTCCGGAGGGAGCTCCCGAAGCCCGCAGGCGATGGAAGCGCTCATCTCGCTTGTCGCATCCGGGTTGAGAGCGAAATGCAATCTCAGATCGCCGAGGTTCTCCTGAAGTTCTTTCGCACGGTGGCCCAGCACCATGACAATGTCTTCCACTCCAGCTTCGCGGAGGCTTTGAATGCCGCTACGAACGACAGTTGTTTTGCCGAAAGGAAGCAGCGGTTTGAAAGCGCCCATGCGCGCAGATCGGCCCGCGGCGAGAAGGATGGCGGAGACTTCGCTCATGAGTCGGCGTCATTCGGACTTTGGACCAAAGGCAACCTTTGGAGTGCGGTGGCAAGCGCAGCGCGACACCGCTTTGGATGAGCCGAGCTAGAAGCGAATCCAAAGCGCCGTCGCCGCTTGCTCTGCCGGCGCACTCCATAATCGCCTATTTCGAGTGCAGTTCATTCAGTGCGCGCAGCGTGTACTGTCGCGTCATCTGCTTGCGCCAGTTCATGACGAAGTCGGTATTGTCGAGTGGGCGGGCTTTGACGTAAGCAGCTTCAGCCGCGGCCTGGATGTGATCGTTGTCGAGTGGATGTCCGATGAGCGCGGCTGCAGCCTCTTCGACTACCACGGGTGAGGGTGCGATTCCTCCTAGAACTATCCTGGCGGCACCGACGA
This sequence comes from Pyrinomonadaceae bacterium, assembly GCA_013817595.1. Taxonomy (GTDB): domain Bacteria; phylum Acidobacteriota; class Blastocatellia; order Pyrinomonadales; family Pyrinomonadaceae; genus PSRF01. Next base: position 11,053 of record JACDCK010000019.1, read on the forward strand.
CCCGGTCGCTACCACCACCCCAAGCGGGCTGCCCACTTGGGGACCCCGGTCCGCTCCCGGTTCTGACTGGTTCATCCAGGCGCACATACGCGGCTACACCAAGCACCGGAAAATCGAAAGCACCACGGCGACGAAGCTTCTGGTAAGAAGCGCGCCAGCCGTTCGTCGGCGGTAGCTGAATATCAACCAACAGCTCGTCAGGCCTTTTGTGAAGATAGTCGATACCATCGTCGTTGTATAAACCTGCGGCATCTATCACACGATCTCCAAGTGTCGAAGCAAATCGCAGCTTGGCGCCTATCGCCACCATCACGGGAACAAGATCAGAGGACTGTACCGCCCAGCATTTCGAGCTGCCCGGCGCTACCCAGCAGATGTCGCCGTCTTTCTTCAAGCAGAAGTTGATGCCTTTGCGCCACTCGTAGTTTTGATCGTAATAGTTGCAGCGTGTGTCGAGCAGCAAGTTGCCGCCAATCGTGCCCATGTTGCGCAGAATCGGAGTGGAGATGGTGCGCGCTGCATGAGCCACTACTGGATAATCGCGATTGATGATTGGGTTCTCGCAGACATCAGTTAGTGTTACCGACGCGCCAATCGTCACTCCCGACTTCCCCTCACCTGAGATCTGATTCAGCTCAGGCACCCGCATGACTGAGATGACGGTCTTCGGCGTCTGCTGCCTGCGCTTCATGTTGGGATAGAGATCCGTACCTCCAGCTACAAACTGACCTTCAGGACCAGCGCCGGCAATAATCTTCACCGCCTCCGAGATCTCTCGCGGCGCGCGGTAATCAAATTTGGGCAGACGCATCATGATTTTGCCGATTCCGACAGAACATCAGTTGGCGCGCTTTGCCGCACGGCCTTAACCTCTTCGATCGTCCAAGCTATTGCCTTGAGGAATTGTTCAAGAGCATCGCCATTTGCAAGAGTTGATAGCGGAATGTTGGGAAACCTGACGATACTATCCGGTGGCAGATTAACTCCGGGAATCGCGTTAAGGCGTCGCAGGAGTTCGAGTCGAGCCTCATCTGAGAGTCGGTTTCTGTTCTTCATTCTCTTAAATTTTATCTGCACACGCGGTACCTTCCCACGGCAGTAGACCGTGATTGGGTTATGTGAGAAATCTGAACCATATTCCAAAACTGGCACAAACGAAGCGCCTTTCCAATTCACCACTGAAAAATTGTTACCGGACCAATCCAGTATTTTTCTCGCCAGATCCTCCTCCTCGGGCGACAGTTCATCAAGAACCCCTTCGTTCGTTGTTGTTCGAGTACGAGTTGATTTCTTTTGTTGTGCTTCGGCGGTTTGACCAATTACTCTCGGTACGAGGCCAGTTTGTTCCTTGCCGATGAACTGTTTGATTTCTATAGCGAGCACTTCAGTGCGGTCCATTTGGTCGTTCAAAAACTCAACGATACGCTGAAGTTCGGTCGGAATCACGTCAGCCACGAACAGGAGTCGAATCTTGTGATCTTGAAGATTTCTATCCGCCAACTGCCAAAACTCTTCGGGCTCCATGTCTCCTTCTAGAAACTCAGTAAGCTTCTCGTCGGGATCATCGCAACTAGCTGCGAATCTTTCCCGCATGTGGGAGACGGGCCAATAAACAACCGCATTTGCGGCGTAATCCAGCATCTGACCCACGACCTCACGTCGGATTCGTGTATCGGTGCTTCGCTTAACTTCCACGATGGTAGGTATGGCATCTTGATCCAAGAACAAATGATCTATCGCCCATCGCCCGGCACCGCCTTCTTCTGACGGCACTCCGCACTCACGCTCAATAAGTAACCATCTCCTCGGAACTGAACGGTCTATTTGCTTACCGGCTAGAAGCGCTGGGTATTTTGAAAGCCAAGTCTGCAGCAACTTTTCGGACTCGTATTTCTCCTCATTCATTTCAATTAGCTCGCCGTTGTCTTGGATCAGAAATATTCCGGGATTCATACTAATCTTCCTTCGCTTCCATGAACACCTGAAAGCTCGCTAAATATTATTCACAGCGTTCAACGAAGTCAGCGAATCGCGACCTTCTCCTTGAGTTTCAACTCTGTATGACGCTTGAGGAAGCCGCCTCGCTTCATCTTATAGCGCCCGGATTTCAGCGTATGCTCTTCATCAATCCCGGCTGCCAGATCAGCTTGATAGTCTTCTTCCGAGATTTCGATGGTCACGGTTTCGCCATCGTCTTCAACCACAGTAAAGACCAAAGGCCTGTAAGTTGATGGTTCGCTCATCAATCTTAACTGGTCCGTCCCCATCGGGATGTTTGTCGTCGTGCACGGACGGGGCCTTTCGAACTCGGGAGGCCTGCTGTTTCGCCGCCTTCGCTATGACTCGCAAGGCCTTATTAACTGACTCATCATCGGGAAATGCTGCCCGCACGTCACGATCCAGACAGTGCCAGGTTCGTGCCGGAGCGAAATCGCTCAGCGTAGATTCCCCTACCGACAAATTTGAGTTTCCTGAGGTCGTATTCGGGACGAAGCTCATCCTCCAAGTCCAGTGCTTTTGTCTTTCTTCTCATAGCCTCCTACAAGGTGATCGCTGTTATCGGCCTTAACGGTTGTGCGTCAAGCCGCTTCCAGCACAGGTCGATATCGGAGCTTTACAATCTGGTTCACGTCGGTAATATCGATCTGACCCTGGACGTTTCCAAGCTCATCAACGAACTCCACGATAAACCCGGACGGATGATCCGGCGTCGAGTTGAAGACTTGGATCACGGTGCCAACGTCTCCGCGATATAGACCAGCTTCGGGTTGATCGACCAATAGCGCCACAACATGGTTAGCGTGAATATCTTCCATCGGCTATCACTGTGCCTCTACGCCGCCTCATCTTTGCGAAAATGAAGCTTCATCAATTGATCTCCGCGCAAGGCCGCGAATGCATACGCCTCCCCCGAGTCGTCGCTGAATTCGACCTCGAAGGCGCCATCTTTCCAGCGCTCGACAACTGTCCCCACTTCGCCGCGTCGAAGTCCATGCTCCGGGACCTCTTCCATGAGCGCTACTACGTCCAGCACTTTGATATCATCCATAGCATTACTTCCTCTTCACATAGCAACTCACCAATCGAGGTATTGTTTCACCTCGATCAATGATCCACGCCGTTCGAATCATAACCGTATCGCGCAAACCTTGCGTCGCAAAGTCTACTATATAGCGAACTCCATGTTCATCGGTCTGACCAGTTATTGCGTCCTCAGTTGAGACTGCAATGAATATCATGGTGCGAAGCTTCTCGGCATCCGATGCGGCGAAACCTAACGCCGACGCAAACACACGCGCTTTGTGCTTACCTTCGGCGTGCTGCGGATTGACTATAGTCGCGCAACTTCGCAACGTCGACTATTGCCTGCTCTGCATTAGGGAGTTTCATTTGTCAAAAGATCTGTTCACGAATGTACCGCGACGCGCGGCATCTCGCGGCCGTCGCCGCCTTCTGCTGGCGTTAGCACTCGCATCGGCGCGGGCCAATCAACCGAAGGCACTGAATCAGGGCCGTAGCGACCATCGCCGCCTTTAGCTTTTTCACGCAGCGCCTTCAAGACCTTCTCTGGCATTATCGGCACCTCGTCGATACGCACTCCCACCGCATCGTAAACTGCATTTGCAACTGCAGGCGGCACGGGAAGCAGCGGACCCTGGCCGACTTCCTTGGCGCCAAACGGGCCATTGGGATCGGCGTCTTCGATTAGATATGTCTTAACGTCGCACATTTCCATCGTCGTTGGGCTCTTGTATTCGAGCATGGAAGGAAACTTGTGCACCACGTTGCGATTGCCGCGATAAGCCATTTCTTCCATTAAGATCTCGCCCAGTCCCATGTAAACACTGCCTTCAACCTGGCCGATAACCAGCATTGGGTTGATTGATTGGCCGATGTCGTGCGCGATCCAAATGCGCTCGACAACAACAATGCCAGTTGCAGGATCGACATCAACTTCTGCAATGGCAGCTGAGTAGCTATAAGCTGGTGACGGCCCGACGCCGGCGCCTTTGTACTTGCCCGGTGACGGCGGCGGCGAATACGATCCGACGGTCCCAATTGTGCCGAACTTTGATTCCGCCAATACCACGGCCTCAGCAAACGAAACTCCCAAATCGGGATTCTCTACGTCGAAGACTCGGCGCTCCGCAAGCGAGATATTCTCAATCGGTACGCCGAGCTTTTCCGATACCGCCATCACCAAAAGCTCCCGGGCTCTTTCAGCAGCTTGTATGGCAGCGTTGCCGGTCATTAGGGTCACGCGGCTTGAGTAGCTGCCGAGATCTACCGGGGTCAGATCCGTATCTGCGGTGACGACGCGTATGTCGAAGGGATCGATTCCCAGAACTTCAGCGACGATATAGGCAAGGATTGAATCTGAACCCTGGCCAATATCTGTAGAGCCACACATCACACAGACGCCACCCTGGCGATCCAACCGCAGCTGCACGCCCGACTGCGGCATGGTGTTCCAATAAATCGGCAGGCCTGCACCGCAGATGTAGGAACTACACGCGATGCCAATGCCTTTGCCAAAGGGCAGCTTGCGATTCTCTTTGTTCCAGCCTGAAAACTTGTTCTTCCAGTCTGAGCCTTGGACAACCTTGTCGATACACTCCCCGAGTCCCATGCTGCCGACGCGTAGATAGTTGGCGGTGATTGAGTAAGGTTTCACCAGATGCTGTCTGCGAATTTCTGCTGGATCGAGGCCGAGTTGTTCGGCGATTTTGTCGAGTTGAACTTCGAGCGCGTAACGCGGCTGGGGCGTGCCATGACCGCGCTTGGGGCCACACGGCGGCTTGTTGGTAAACACGCGTACGCCCTGAAATTTGTAGCGGGGCACGTCGTACGTGACGGTCTGCAACGCGCCCGTGTAGAACGTGCTCGCGACGCCGTAGCTGCCATAGGCGCCGCCGTCCAGGAACGACTTGAAGTGCATCCCGGTAATCGAACCGTCTTTCTTAACTCCCGTCTTCACCTGCATCAACACGGGATGACGGCCGCGGTGGCAGTAGAAAACCTCTTCGCGGGTGAGCGTGCACTTGACCGGGCGACCCGTGATCATCGATAGCTTGCAGACGATGATCTCGTGATTGAAAGGATCGCTCTTGCCGCCAAAGCCGCCTCCGTTGGGCGTGGCAATGACGCGCACATGGCTTGCCGGCAGCTCCAGAACTTTCGCGAGGGCGCGATGAACGTAATGCGGCGTCTGCGTCGAACTCCAGAGTGTTAATTTGTCGTCCGTGTCGAAGTAAGCAACGGCGGCGTGTTGTTCCAGTGGTAGATGTGTATTGCCTTCGTAGAAGAAAGTGTCTTCGCGGACCAGATCGGCCTCAGCGAAACCTTCCTCGACGTCGCCAAACTCCAACGAGACCTTTTTGTGGATGTTGCCGCTGTCTCCGTATTCGTGAATGCGCGGCTCCTCGATAAGTAGCGCTTCGTCAATCGTCGAGATTGAAGGTAGGCTTTCATATTCGACTTCAATGAGA
>JACDCK010000195.1 GCA_013817595.1 Pyrinomonadaceae bacterium
GGCAGTGCCCGGCAAAGCTCTCTTCTTTGCTACTGCGGCCACGCTCGCCGGGATCGCCACACCGCTTTTGGCCAGAAGCAACGAAGGCCGCCCAACCAAGATCGAAGGGAACCCGGATCATCCCAATAGCCGCAGCGCGGATCCTGCAGATAGTGGATCGAGCGCCACCGATCTTTTTGCCCAGGCTTCGGTTCTGGATCTTTATGATCCCGATCGCTCACAGACGGTTACTTATCGGGAAGAGATTCGCACGTGGACGACATTCCTCGGGGAAACGCGGACAGCGCTTGACGAACAACGCCCCAAGCAGGGAGCTGGGCTGCGTTTTCTAACAGAGACGGTCACCTCGCCAAGTCTTGGGGCGCAATTGAAGGCTATCCTCGTCGAGTTCCCGCAGGCAAAGTGGCATCAATACGAACCTGTCAACCGAGACAATGCGAGGAGCGGAGCCATCACGGCGCTAGGCCAACCCGTCAACACGATCTATCACTTCGATCAGGCCGAGCGAATTCTGTCGCTAGATGCCGATTTCCTCTCGGGCGGGCCTGGAACGTTGCGCTACGCGCGTGAATTTGCCGCCCGCCGGCGCGTTACCGAAAGCAAACACGAGATGAGCCGGCTGTACGTCGTTGAGACTACACCGACAACTACGGGCGCGAGCGCTGATCATCGCTGGGCTGTGCGTCCGAGCGAGATGGAAGGCTTCGTTTCCCAACTGGCAGCGGGGCTGGGCGTTCAGGGGTTATCAGTTAGCGCCTCATCTCCCGGCCAGATGCCACCAACTGCTGATCACGGAAGTGGATGGATTGAGCCACTCGCTCGCGACCTCCGGCAGCACCGGGGCGCCAGCATCGTGATTGCAGGTAGCGAGGCGCCGCAGGCGATTCATGCACTTGCCCATGCAATGAACAGTGCGCTCGGCAATATCGGCAAAACTGCTTCTTACACGGATCCCCTTGAGGTGAATTCCGTCGATCAAAGAGAGTCGTTGCGCGAGCTGGTGCAGGACATTGATGCCGGCCGCGTGGAACTGCTGGTTATCCTCGGCGGCAATCCCGCCTACAACACCCCGGCCGATCTGAAGCTCGATCAGAACCGGCTGTTTAAGACAAAGCTGCGCGTCCATTTGAGCTCTCACAAAGATGAGACTTCTGAACTCTGCCACTGGCACATACCAGAAGCGCATTATTTGGAGTCGTGGGGCGACACGCTCTCATTTGACGGCACGGCGACGATCGTTCAGCCACTGATCGAGCCGCTGTACGGTTCAAAAACCGCGCACGAGGTTCTGGCGGTCTTTTCGGAGCAATACGACCGCAAAGCGTATGACATCGTTCGAGATTACTGGCGGGGCGCTGGAAGGCAGGAGGCAGGAGGCAGTCTGCAGACGGCAGCAGATCAGCAGCAGCCAGCGGCGGTCCCTGCTGCGAGTTCGGCTGAGTTTGAGGCGTGGTGGCGTAAGGCTTTGCACGATGGGTTTGTTCCCAATAGCGCGCTGCCGCAAAAAACATTTTCAATCAGGGCTGAAAGCCGTGACAACACTAATGCAGGCGGGATACCTGCGCCCCAAGCCGTTTCCGACACCCGGCACCCGGCATCTGGCACCTACGAAGTTGTCTTTCGAACTGACCCGTCAATTTTCGACGGACGCTTTGCCAACAATGGCTGGCTGCAGGAATTGCCCAAGCCGTTGACCAAGCTCACCTGGGACAACGCGGCTCTCGTTAGTCCCAACACCGCAAGGCGTCTCGGTCTTGAAAACACAATCGGCTGGAAGGGCGGTGAGATTCTCGTTGACAACATCACGATTCAGCATCGTGGGCAGTCGGTCACCTGCCCCACCTGGATCATGCCCGGTCAACCCGACGACGTGATCACACTTCACCTTGGTTATGGCCGCCAGCGCGCCGGTCGCGTCGGGAATAAGCGGGGCTTCAATGCCTACACCATTCGCACTTCGGATTCGCCCTGGACTGCTACAGGCGTCAAAGTCGATAAGGCGGTGGGACAGTTCCAGCTCGCCGTCACGCAACTCCATTTCAATATGGAAGGGCGCGACATTCTGAGAACGAATACGCTGGAAGAGTATTTGAAGGAAGGTCACGGAGATTCGAAAGGCGAGCATGCTCACGAAAAAACCCACGTGCCGGCGCCGGATGAAACACTCTACGGCAACGATCATAAGTACGAAGGCTATGCGTGGGGCATGGCTATTGACGCGAACAGTTGCGTTGGCTGCAACGCCTGCATCGTCGCCTGCCAGTCGGAAAACAACATTCCCATAGTCGGTAAGGAGCAAGTGGTTCGCAGCCGCGAGATGCAATGGCTGCGCGTTGACACCTATTTCCAGGGTCATGAGCCGAGCAATCCCGAGGGCACTTACTTTATGCCGGTGCCCTGCATGCACTGCGAGAATGCGCCGTGTGAGCCCGTCTGTCCGGTTCATGCCACGGTGCATAGTGCCGAGGGCATCAACGACATGGTCTACAACCGTTGTGTCGGGACGCGCTACTGCTCGAACAATTGCCCATACAAAGTTCGACGCTTCAATTTCCTGCTTTACCAGGATTGGGATACACCCACATACCAGTTGATGCGGAACCCTGAGGTATCGGTACGCAGTCGCGGCGTGATGGAGAAATGCACTTACTGCATTCAGCGCATACAGGAGGCTAAGATTGGGGCGGAGCTCGAGAATAGGCCGGTTCGCGACGGTGAGATCGTTACTGCTTGCCAGGCCGTTTGCCCGACTGAGGCAATAGTCTTTGGCAACATAAACGATCCACATAGCCGCGTCGCGAAAATGAAAGCCGACCGGCGCAACTATTCACTACTGTCTGATTTGAACACGAGGCCGCGTACAACTTATCTCGGCGCGCTGCGTAATCCGAATCCGGAGATTGGGTAGCTAGTTCCGAGTTCAAGCTTTGGCTTGCCTGGGTGGAGACCGACAACCTAAAGGTTGAACTCTAACCGATTTCGATGGCGAACGAACCATACACAGAAGGGCCGATCCAAACGACGACCCCAGTGGTAGGGCCCGGGCTGACTTTCGCATCAGTCACCGACAAGATCAGCTCGCTGGTCTTGAAACGCAAGACGCCCTTGTGGTGGTTCATCGGTTTTGCCATCTCCTTTTTACTGGTCCAGCTCCTGCTGCTCACGATCACCCATCTCGTCTTCACCGGCATCGGCATCTGGGGTAACAACGTACCAATCGGCTGGGCATTCGACATCATTAACTTCGTTTGGTGGATTGGTATTGGGCATGCCGGCACGCTGATTTCCGCGATCCTGCTGCTCCTGCGTCAGCAGTGGCGCACTTCGATCAATCGTTTTGCCGAAGCGATGACACTCTTTGCTGTGGCTTCCGCGGGCTTGTTTCCGCTGCTGCACGCCGGTCGGCCGTGGCTGCTCTACTGGATGTTGCCTTACCCGAACACGATGGGAATCTGGCCACAGTTTCGAAGCCCGTTGATGTGGGACGTGTTTGCAATTTCCACGTATGGCACCGTTTCGGCGCTCTTCTGGTTCATCGGATTGATTCCTGACTTTGCGACTCTGCGCGACCGCGCCCGCAGCAAGCCCTTTCAGATTATTTACGGGATGCTGGCCATGGGATGGCGCGGTTCCGCTCGCCACTGGCATCGCTACGAGATGGCTTACTTGCTCTTGGCCGGATTGGCGACCCCTCTTGTCCTGTCGGTGCACACGATCGTCAGTTTGGACTTCGCCGCTGGGGTTATTCCCGGCTGGCACGCCACGATCTTTCCACCTTATTTTGTCGCGGGGGCCATCTACGCCGGATTCGCCATGGTCCTGTTGCTGACCATTCCACTAAGAAGGTTTTACGGCCTCGAAGACTTCATCACCATGCGCCACATCGAGAACATGGCCAAGGTGATGCTGGCTACCGGTTTGATCGTCGCCTACGGCTACATCATGGAAGCTTTCTTCGGGTGGTACAGCGGCAACATTTACGAGCGGTTCATGATTTATAACCGTATGACCGGACCCTACAAATGGTTTTACTGGGCGCTGATCCTCTGCAATGTGCTGGCGCCGCAGATCATTTGGTTCAAACGTTTCCGCACGAATCTGGTCGTACTTTTCCTGTTGTCGATTGTCGTAAGCATTGGCATGTGGCTGGAGCGCTTCGTGATCATCGTCACCAGCTTACACAGAGATTTTCTACCCTCGTCCTGGGGGATGTACTCACCGACTGTCTGGGACTTCTCGATGTTTCTCGGCACGATCGGACTCTTTTTCGCGTTGCTGTTCCTCTTCATCAGGTTCCTCCCGATCATTTCGATTTTTGAAATGCGGACGATCCTACCTGAGGCGGAGGTCGAGGAGGAGTAATACGCGGCGAAGCAGAAGGACGGGGCGATCGGGAGAAAGGGAGACGGGGTGAAGGGCGACGCGGAGATCCGGTGATAACTAGATTGATTATTGAAAAGACTTAGTGATGGCGGACGAAAAAGACAAACCGAGAAGTGGCGAGGAGTATGGAACGGACGATACGGATATCTCCGCGTCTCCCCGTGTCTCCGTGTCTCCGCGTCCCCCCATCTCCCCATCTCCCCGTCTCCCCGTCTCCCCATCTCTGTACGGGGTGATGGCCGAGTTTGACAACCCGAGTCATCTGGTTGCCGCTGCCCGGCGCACCTACGAAGCGGGTTACCGAAGAATCAATGGCTACTCGCCTTATCCGATCGAAGAATTGTGGGAAGCAATCGGTTTTCACCGCACAGGCTTGCCCATCATTGTTTTGATCGGAGGCATTATCGGCGGCCTGGGCGGATTCTTGATGCAGTACTACCTTTCAGTTTTCGACTACCCGCTCAATGTTGGTGGTAAGCCATTTAACAGTTGGCCGGCATTCGTTCCGATCACGTTTGAGATGACAATTCTGTGCGCCGCACTTGCGGCAGTGTTCGGGATGCTGGCGCTGAATAAATTGCCGCAGCCGTATCACCCTGTTTTCAATGCACCCAATTTCAAGCTCGCCACGCGCGACCATTTTTTTCTGGTGATCGAAGCCGACGATCCTAGATACGAGCACGATGACGTTGTGGAATTCCTCAAGAGTCTGGAGCCGAAAGAAGTTACGGATGTTGAAGTTTAAGCGGAAGAGAGACGAGGAGAGGGGGAGAAGCGGAGACGCGGTGACGGGGCGATGGGGAGAAAGGGAGACGGGGAGAAGCGGAGATTCGTTGATCGATAGATTGAGTATTGAAGAGACTTAGTTGATGGCAAGCGAAAAAGCCAAACCGAGAAGTGGTGAGAGGTACGGTACGGACGATCCGGATATCTCCGCGTCTCCCCGTCTCCC
>JACDCK010000196.1:0-805 GCA_013817595.1 Pyrinomonadaceae bacterium
CCATCCAACTTAAGTTGCAGGCCTGAAGAAGGACTCGTTTGGAGTGTAACCGTTGACTTGCGAGGCAAGATATCCCGGAAGGACAAGTGAGTGAGTCCTCCCGAATCCGTAACTGTGAGATGGATGCGATACCAGACGTTGTCCGAAGTTTCGCCCGTAGTTGGAATCGTGAATGAACCGCTCATTGCCCCATTGGTAGCTGGCAAGAATGGATGCAAGTGGTCGTCGTGATGGAATTCTACTTTCCAGGTGAAGCCGCTGGCGGGCAGGTTGCCATCCTCGGCATCACTGCCGGTGCCTGCGTAATCAATTGTCTGGCCGCCCTGGTTAAAGCGTACCTATCGGGGGCTGGGTGATGTTGCCGGTGGGAGGGGTATTCGAGGTGACGGTAAGCTGGGCGTTATTGCTCGTTGCGCTCGCGAAGCTATTGGTTACCACGGCACGAAACAGCGCGCCGTTATCTGATGGCTGTGCGTTCGAGAGCGTGTAGTTGGCCGATGTTGACCCGGCAATATCGCTTCCATTTCTTTGCCACTGATAGCTGAACGGCGGCGTGCCGGTTGCGCTGACGCTGAACGTAGCCGATTGGCCTACCGCAACAGTTTGATTTTGAGGATGCGAAGAGATCATTGGAGGCTGCATGTTGGCAGGATACTCAATCTTGTGTACCGAGCCGGTGCCCCGGGCGATATAGTAAAGGCTGCCGTCAGTTGATACCTTGAGGTCTACCGGAGACGAGATGCCAGTCGCAAATCCCGCGACGGCATTACCATTTGCCGGGTCAAGCTTCCTTATCCAACCTGCA
>JACDCK010000196.1:815-5297 GCA_013817595.1 Pyrinomonadaceae bacterium
TAAAAGGCGCCGCCGGTAATAGCACAGGTCGAGGCATCATTCGCATAAGTGTGGATCGGATCACGGAAGTTAGAATTAGTAGGATTGCAGATACCCTCGCAGGTGGGCCAACCATAGTTGGAGCCGGCGATCCCGTCATTGATCTCTTCCGTCGTACTCTGGCCGACGTCGTTGATGAACATGCGTCCCGTGCCGGGCTGGAACGAAAAGGTGAATGGATTGCGCAACCCTAACGCCCAAATCGCTCGGTTATTTCCAGTTGTCTGATTGAAGAAGGGATTATCGGTAGGGATTCCCCCATTCGAAAATATCCGCAGCATCTTGCCATGAAGGGTCGAGAAAGACTGCGCATTATTGCCGTTGGCGTTATCGCCCACGGCAACATACAGCTTGCCATCGAGTCCAAAGTGAATCGCTCCGCCATTATGGTTAGTGGCGCTGCTCAGATTGTCCAATTCTAATACGACGGTCTCACTCCCTGGCACAGCAACATCACCGGAAGCAGTGAAGCGGCTAATGCGGTTATGAATAGTAGGCGTCGTCGCCGTGTAATAGATATAGACGAACTGATTGATGACGAAATTAGGATCAAAGGCTACCCCGAGTAGCCCGCGCTCCCCGCTCGAATTTACTGTTACCGTTAAGAAAGGTGTCGCCAGCAAAGCTCCGTTCTTTATAACTCGAAGCGTGCCCCCCTGCTCGCACACGAAGAGCCTGCCGTCAGGCGCAAACTCCATAGCCGTGGGATTGGCGAGGCCGTTTGCCACCAGGGAATCTGTAAATCCACCCGGCACGGTAGCGGCGTGCGCCACGCGACTGACGTACAGCCCCACAAAAAGCACGGCCACGAATAGAACTAGATAACAACAAAGCGTCAGGCGCTCGCGATATTGCCAATCCCTTAATGTCATAGAACCTCCACAGAAGCGTGTGTCAGTGTTCAGAATACTACCAACATCATCAGTGGGGGAGGTTTTCAGGGTTTGGGGGGGCAGGGGTCGGGGCTTTCCAGAGAAGCTGAAAGTGTGAACTCGCGCTTGGCGCGTACTATATCAGGCCCCTGTCCATACCGAAAATATCATCCTTAATTGTAGGCTCATACATCCAGCCTCTCTTGGCAGGAATGCGCACCCACCCGAGACCCTCGGCAGCAGCCGTGAAGTCGAAAACGTACGCTGAGACAAGACCTGAACTGTCGCACGAAGATGCGTCCGCAATGTGTGAACGTAAAGTCTCAGGGCCTCCCATTGGCGAATCCTTCAAGACTTAAGGGCATCCAAAGCGGATGCCCTAGTCATCTGCTTTGCGTGTTTAAGTTACCGCCCGTATTCACCTAACCGTCAATCATCGGTTTCATCTCGGCGATAAACCTATCGCTGTTCACAATACTTTAATCTCAGCAGAAGCCGCATCAGTCCGGGCCCGTTCTTGACCTTGTCAATATTGATGTAGCCGCTCTTGTGACGCGGGTAAATGCGGAACCCAACTGTCTGGTTCTGCGTCACGCCGATGACTACCTCAAAACTCTCCGCCTGAATGAGGCCCTCCTTCAGCAGACCTACGAAGTTGAACGGCTGCTTTTCGCTTTGTCGGAACGTGATGTGGAGGCTGGGCCCTACTTTGTCGAGCAGTTGGCCCACTTGTTCTCGGGTTCGAATCCGAGCGGCCGACTCATTTTGCTGGCCCGGAGCCGGCCGGGCCGCGAATGTCATGACTAGGGCGAACAAAACCGCCATCGGAATCCGTCTCATAGGGTGGCACCTCCGAAAGGCAAATTATCGCGTATGACAATTCAGCGGTCTATGCGAAACAATTGGATGAAGTCCAATAACTGTTGGTGGGCGAGCTTTCTCGTGTGTCTGTCGCGGAGCCGCCGCACCGCGTCATTCCATCAACTTGATAAAACGCCGGAAGTGATGGACCGCATCGTGTGGGCCGGGAGCCGCTTCGGGATGGTATTGAACTGATATGATGGGCAGCGACTTATGCTGTATCCCTTCAACGCAACGGTCGTTTAGATTGACGTGCGTCACCTCGACTTCGGCGGGTAGGCTGCCGGCTTCAACAGCAAAGCCGTGGTTGTGTGAAGTAATTTCGACTCGGCCTTCCTTGAGGTCTTTCACCGGCTGATTTCCGCCTCGATGTCCAAACATAAGTTTGAACGTTTTGCCTCCCAACGCGCGGCCCAGCAACTGGTGCCCAAAGCAAATTCCAAACGTCGGTACTGCTGCTTCAACTAGTTGGCGGATCTCCTCGACTTCTTTATTCATCGAAGCCGGATCTCCGGGACCATTGGACAGAAAAATGCCGTCGGGTTTGAGCGCCAGAACTTCGGCGGCGGGTGTTGCGGCAGGGACGACCGTGATGCGACAACCAAGGCCTGCCAGTAGTCTGAGTGAGTTTCGCTTGACCCCAAAGTCATAACACACGACGTGAAACCGTTGCTGGCCTTTGGGCTCAACCTCGTATGGTTGTTTGGTCGTGACGACGCTGGCTAACTCACGGTTTTCCATCGAAGGCGATTTCCCTGCCTTCTCAACAGCGCTCGTTTCATCTGTATCGATGGTTGAAATGCAGGCGCGCATTGCGCCCTTGTCGCGAATGTGTCGTACCAGGGCGCGCGTGTCGATTCCTTCCATCGCGACGATGTTCCATCTTTTCAAATAGTTGTCGAGGCTTTCTTCAGCGCGCCAGTTTGAAGCCATCCGGCTGGCCTCGCGAATCACAAACCCTTCGACCCAGGGACGGTCGGATTCCTCGTCAGCGCGGTTTACGCCGTAGTTGCCAATGAGCGGATATGTCATGCAGACGATCTGCCCCGCGTACGAGGGATCTGTGAGCACTTCCTGATATCCCGTCATAGAGGTGTTGAATACCATCTCACCGCAGGCTTCACCATCCGCAGCCCATGCGCGACCACGAAAAGTGCGGCCATCTTCAAGGGCAAGGAGCGCAGGTTTGCTTTCCTTCATTCTATTTAACAGTTCTGGACGCCTTACTAGCGTCATAAGTATATCGGTAAACTCTCGTAGAATCCGAGGGCGTGCTGGTTCGCAGTGGCGATCATTCTGCACTGTTATGCATCGGCCTGCGCAAGAACTGTTGGGCTTCATTGAGCCAGCGCTTGTCTGCGCGATACTTGTAAGCCGGCGCGGTTTTGACGGCTGCAATGCAGGCTTGCATGGAGCTGGTTGCCTCACGCTGGTGGCCCAGCCCCGCGTGCGCCCGGCCTATCAGATAGAGTGCTTCAGGGTCTGACGGTCGGTGATCGAGGAATTGTTCCAGAGCATTGCGGGCGTCTTCAAACTGTCCTGCGGCGAGGTAAGTTGCACCCACCTCACGCCAGACTTCGTTCTGCGCATGGGAGCGATCGCGGGAAACCACCTGTTCAAAATTCCTAACGGCTTCGGCCAGGCGCTTTTGCTGTCGGGCAATTCGTCCGAGCTGGTGATGTGCATCGATCTCGTCATCGTCGATCTGCACCGCTCGCTCGAACCGCTCGCGCGCCTGTTCCATCTCTCCGCGCTGTTGATGAATAAGACCCAGGTTGTAGTGCGCTGATGCGTCAGCCGGATTTAACGTGGCGGCCTCAAGGTTTTGCCTGAACGACTCGCGTGCCCGTTGCGTGCGCGTGAACTCGCCGACATAGCCACGCAGTAATAAGAACAACATCAAAAGCAGGAAAGGTGATGCCAGAATCGTGCCCAAGATGGGAATCAACTTGTACGCCGGCAGGAGCAGAGTGCCGCTGACCAGCACCACGATCACCGCGCGAAACCAGGAAAGGCGAAAAACTGTGCGCAGCGCCAGGACTGCCCAGACAGCAAAGACCCCAGCCAACGCCATTACTGAAAGGCCTGCGGCAATTAGTTCAGGACTAAGAATTCCTTGTTCGATCGCAGCCAGCACTTCCGGATTGAGCTGACCACGTTGTTGCATCACTACGGCCACCATCCTGCTGGATAGTGTCCGCTGTACCCCAGTTAGCCATCCCACAGTCGTCAGAATCGTGGTAATCAAGCTTGCTGCAGTTAATGCATAAAACATACTCGCCGCCAAAGCGGCATACTCTTGTTGAAGTAGTAATCTGAAGCTTGCCCGTCGCTCAAAGATGTTAGCCAGAAAGAGGGTCAGCGGACAGAAGACAAAAGCAATGATCACCAGATAGCCGGCAGATTGGAACAATACAAAAACAATTGCGAGCGGCTGGCCAGGATTGATGAGGTGTCCCAGATAAAACCAGGAGAGTGAAAAAAAGAACAAGGCGTGGGCGAGGAGCGCCACTAATCCGGCGGGCGCCAGAGCACCCCGGTCACGCACTTCACGCATGGCGCGCGCGGGCGCGTAGAACATCATTAGGACGAGTCGTAACCAATTAAGCATTCCAAAACCAAGGAATAAGAATAGGGATCAATCCTGATCGTAATTCTCAGTCGGAGTATCTTGCACGCTGGTCCCATATGATGACGGGGAGGGCACGGG
>JACDCK010000020.1 GCA_013817595.1 Pyrinomonadaceae bacterium
ACCCTGGACTGGTCTGCATAAGGAGACAGCGGCTTTTTGCTAGCGAGAGACGCTACGCTGGAGCGGGGGCGCGCTACGCTTTGCCCACCTTCCCAACCTGCAAATTCCCCCAACTTGCAGAATTTCTTGAACCTGCAAACTACCGTAAGCCCTTTTGGGTTTTCACACCGTCGCTACCGTTCAACGGTTCTGTACCGGCAATTGCGGTCACGATACGGCCATTGAAAGAAACAGAGCGTCGGTGGCGGGTTTGCGGTTTACGTTTACGACGAGCTGTTCGCGGAGCTCCTCAATTAGTGAGATCCATGACGTAGCGCTTCGGCTGTCAATCCGCTCACTTATCTTTTGTAGCTGGGGAAGTACATCTTCGTTAATTACCTGTCCGGAGCTGACTCCCAACGAGACCATCAGGGCATCGCGAATCAAGGTTTCCAACAACTCCAACCCAAACTCATATTCGTCCTTGTGTTTCGCCTCGTTCATCTCTTCAGCCAGGCGTAGGAGACGAAGATGATCCCCGGTGATGGCCAGCGCCGTGAGCACCTGCAGCATCGCGTCTCGTCGCTCCTTAAACCTCTCCAGATCGCCAGCGAGGGCCCGTCCGATGCTGCCGTTGCCGGCTCGCGCCCTTAGCCCGGCCTCTACCGGAGTCGCAAGTTTATTCGTCAATAAGTGTTGTTCGATCTCCGCCGTAGTCAGCGGTGAGAATCTAATTGCCTGGCAGCGCGACCGAATTGTTGGCAGCAGCATAGCGGGCCGCGAGGTGATGAGAATGATGTGTGAAGTAGGTGGCGGTTCTTCCAGGGTCTTCAACAGTGCGTTTGCCGATGCGTCATTAAGCTTGTCAGCGTCGTCCACGATGAATACCCGCGCCTTACCTTCGAAAGGTCGAAAGTTAGCCTCACCTTCGATATACCGCATCTGATCTACCAGCAACACCCGCTTGGGCGCCACCACCATGCCCACGTCGCCGTGATCAGTCCAAATGATCTTCTTCCAGTCATCTGAGTCTTCGGATTGGGGAAAATTGAAACGAGACATTCGTACACACCCGGGGCATTTTCCGCATCCCTCGACGCCTTGCGGAGCACGACAATTGAGCGCCCTGGCTATCTCCACGGCAAAGAGCTTTTTTCCAACGCCTTCTTCCCCTGTAAACAACAGCGCACCCGGAACTCGCCCGGATCCGAGCATTCGTCTGAATAGCTGTTTTACAAGTTCATTGCCGGTGAGTTGATCAAACATTTCTATAGTGGCTGTGTCTGGCGAGATCCTGCCGCTGCCGGCTCTCTCGAGACTATCTGGCCACGAGCCTCAAGAAAAGGAACGACTATCTCTTTCACGCGTTCATGAGTTTCTTCAGCTGACCCCTTCGTCGTGACAATGCGGAAGCGCTCCGGTTCCTTCCCCGCCAGGCCCAAATAGGCCTCGCGAACCCGGGTATGAAATTCTGGATCCTCCGAGTCGAGGCGATCTCCCTTTTGCCTGCCCGCTAACCTGCGCCGGGTTCGCGCAGAGGATTCGGTTACTGACAGATCAAACAGCAACGTCAGATCCGGTATCAGGCCTTCAGTAGCGAGTTGGACAATCTCGGAAATTAGCTCGGCAGAAAAACCTCGACCGGCACCCTGGTAGGCTTTGGTGGCGTCGGCGTAGCGGTCCGAGAGCACAATCTGTCCGACTTCCAGCGCCGGTCGAAGGACGCGTCGCACATGCTGCGCGCGGTCCGCTGCAAAGACCAGCAATTCCGTAAGCGGGTCAACCTGTTCCTGAGCGTCGAGCAAGGCAGCCCGCAGGCGCAGACCTACAGGTGTTCCTCCCGGCTCGCGAGTGACGAGAACCTCGCCGCCTTGCGAGCGCAGAAAGTTAGCCAACAATCTCAATTGCGTCGATTTACCGCTGCCGTCTATACCCTCGAAGGTGATTAAGGTTCCTACCACAAGTCCTCTAGTGAAGCGAAATTGTTCGGGCGAGAGTTTAAACGAATCTCACGATTGGCGCGAGTCGGCGGTTTCCCGGGCAGATTGGTGAGCTTCAACCGCACCGCGAACTTCCCTCGCGTGCGAGATGCTGGAGATGGCATGCTTGAAGACTAATTGCTCCTGTGAACCCGATTCCAATAGAACCGAGAATTTATCGAAGCTTTTGATTTTTCCAATCAACTTCACGCCATTCAAAAGATAGACTGTCGCTGTCGTTTTCTCGCGCCGGAGCGTGTTCAGGAATGCATCCTGAATATTTTGTGGAACTGGTTTCCCGTCTGACATGGATCCCACCTTGAGGCCGTAAAATTTTAGCGGGGCGGTTGATTCAGATTACAACATAACACCCGCTGGAACTAGGGCGCTACCAGCTGGATCATCCTTTCCTGAAGTAGTTTTTCACCGCCAAACCCTTCGCACCAGACAACGCCAGGTTCGCGGCGAAACCACGTCAACTGCCTTTTTGCATAGTGACGAACATCCAGCTTTGTCTGCTCGAGAGCACTGGCCAGATCCCGTCGTCCTTCCAGGTATTCAACTACTCGGCGGTAACCATGGGCACCGAGAGCGTTTGAGGTTGGCGGAACACCCTTAGCAAGAAGGTCCCTGACTTCCTCCACCAGGCCGCCCGCGAAGTGTGCCTCCGTGCGCGCATTGATGCGCTCGTAAAGTTCATTGCGCGATGGGTTGACAGCAAAAATCTGCAGCCTTCGCGCACTCTCGTGCGGCTCCGGGCGCAAATTCATTTGCTCCGACATGGGGAGACCAGTCTGTAGTCGAACTTCGATTGCACGTTGCACACGAGGCCAGTCATGTGGGTACAACCCTTCCGCCATCTCAGGGTCAAGCCGTTCCAGAACGCGATAGAGATGTTCGGCACCGCGCCGTTCACGAATCCGATTAAGCCGCTGACGCAGTTTCTCGTCCGTTGGCGGACTAGGAAAGAAAGGCCGGCGGAGCGCGCGCAGATATAGGCCTGTGCCGCCGACTAGGAGGGGCATTCGGCCGCGGTTTTCGACCTCTTCAATTGCCGTCGCGGCCTCGCGCGCCCAATCTCCGGCAGTGTAGTTGATTTCCGGGGAAACGAAATCGATTAAGTGATGTGGGATGCCCTGGCGCTCCTCAGCCGGAACCTTGGCAGTCGCGATTTGAATGCCTTTGTAAACCTGAACTGAATCGCAGTTAATAATCTCGCCATTGAGTCGGAGAGCCACTGTGATGCCGAGTGTGCTCTTGCCTGATGCGGTGGGTCCGACAATAGCAATGACAGGTCTGGGAGGCTTGTCTGCGCTCACGCGCCTGAGGATAGCATGCGGAAAACCATTACCGCCCAGATGAGGGCGAGAAGAATGAGAGCGCCTATGATTTGGTTGCGAGAGAAGCGCACGGAAGGCTAATAGAGCCGAGTAAGCCCAATCCCTGAGTAGTAGGTTCTTAGAATCTCTGCGTAGCTAAGACCTTGCTTTGCGAGGCCTACCGACGAATCTCAGGGAGAGGCGTCGGGGGCGCAATAGTACTACACGTCAGGGTAACACGAGCTTTTTTTGTGCGACTGCGGAGACATGGGCCACGGTCTTTTCTGTCCAAGACCATCTGAGTGGATTAAGTAATTAGTTCGTCGAGTCTTGTACCGGGCGGGACCTCAATTGGCTGCCGCCCTTTCCGAAAGATGCGCGCGCCAGTCGATCCCTTCAAAATAGTCGCCCCTTCCTCCCTTCGGACCATCGCTCCTTCGCGTAAGCTCACCACGGGCGTGTCATTTTCTTCAAGGAATTGCAGAATTCTTTCTTCGCGAGTTTCTCCCATATGTTTTGAATCCGGATCCGGATCGAGGTAGTGAGGATTGATTTGGAAGCTTACGAGATTCAGCGCCTGAAAGGATGGAGGCTCAACGATGGGCATGTCGTTAGTTGTTTTAATTGTTGGGCCGGCAACGTTCGACCCAGCGCTGGATCCGACGTAGGGCATACCATCTTCTACCTTCTCACGGATCAGTGTCAGAATCTGGAAGTCGTAAAGTGCCTTGAGTAGACGAAAGGTATTGCCTCCGCCAATGAAGATGGCTGCTGCATCTTTCACGGCCCGCGGCTGGTCCGGCAACTCATGGATTGAGTCCAGTTCGTAGCCCATCGCATTGAACCGCGTTCGCGTTTTCGCCGCATAGGCATCGCGATCAAAGAGGGCAAAAGGAACGAAGAGCACGGGCCCAATCTCTCCGAGGAAATCACGAATCTCCCCTTCCGCGTGATCGAGAAAGCCGCTACCGTAAAGAGTTGAATTGCTGATCAAAAGAATTCGTTTAGCCCCGCTTAGAGTTTTCATTTTTTTCTCGCTGATCCTCTGAGTAACGGAGAACGGACTATCTGCCACTCAACGTCAGAACCGGGAGCTAGCGACCGGGGGTGCGGCGCCTCACTCAAGTGATGTGAAATCCCTAGTCATTATGCGGTCGAGTGGTCTCGCGCATTGGGCCCGGTCGCTACCGCTCCTTCTTAGAAACATGTCCAAAAAGCCCTTATTTTTTGCCATTGGCAAGTTTCATCTCGTTATCTGCTTGTCGCAGACGAGCAAAGCTACTCGGTTCTGACTTTGATTTAGCTCGCGAATCGTTCCTCGACGGTCAACGCGAATATCAGTGTGCCCAGAAGCCCAATCGCGGCGGCTATCATGAATGGGACCTCGGGAGTGATCTTCCAGAGAAAACCACCAATAACTGCCGCCGGTGTGATGGAGAGACCCCGAATCAAGTAGTAAAGCCCTACTGAACGTGCGCGCATGTCTTCTCGAGCGAAGTCTACGATCATCGCCTTGCGCGCGGGTTCACCGATTTCGCGCAAACCACCGATGACGAAAGCCACAATCAACAACGCAAAGCTCCGGGCGGCGACAACCGCCAGGGGGAATAGGGCAAAACATATAAACGTCAGAATGACGAATGGTTTGCGCCCCACCCGGTCTGCAACTTTTCCGGCGGGAACGTAAACGAGAATCGACGTCGCCATTTGAATGGCGATGAGCGCACCGTAGCGAGCAGCACTCAGACCGTGGACGTTGGTCACGTATAGAATTGTCAGCACACCGGTCATGCCTTCACACATGCGAATGATTACGTCGGAGATCAGCAGGCGCTTCATCGCCGCATGGAAAGAGCACCATACCCCACGGATGTTAGTCGCCGCCGCCGCCCTTACCTCTATATTAATGCGATGAACCAGGACTAGCGTGAGGGCCACAATAAACAGGGTCACGACGAGGCCTAGATGAATTCCGCGAACGACCCCGAATTCAGCTATAAAAGCTCCTCCGATCATAGGCGCAATAACAATAGGCACTCGCTTCAGAATAGACTGAACGGTGAAACCCATTGCTCTTCTCTCTTGCGGAAGGGAATCAGCGATGATCGCAAAGATCGCGGGTGAAGCCATGCTCTGCCAGGCCATTGCCAATGCCAAGCCCAAAAAGACGAATGGCCAAGACGGGCTGAAGAGATAGATTAGATAACCCGCGGCCGCGAGAAGGACAAAGATAAGAAAAGCGCTCCGTCGTCCGAGGCGATCAGCAATCCAGCCACCGGGATACTGGTAGACAGCGTCAAAAAAAATTTCCGCTGCGCCAAACAGCCCGATTACCGGAGTGCTCGCACCGAGTGCTTCCAGATACTTCGGCAGAAATTTTTTCCAAAGCTCTTCACCCAAACCTAACAGAAATACTGAAGCTGAGGCGATGGTTACGTTACGTTCGAGGCTAAGGTAGTCGGCGACCTGAGCACGCCACGAAATCTCATTTGTCGCTGGTTCCTCGTCTCGTCCTGCAGTGGTCACTAGCACCTTCTCCGTTCCGATCGGCTAGATAGCTATGATGAAGAAGCGTGGCACTGGTTTCCGAAGACTGTGAGCTGGTCCTTATCGACGTTTACAGGGTGAGTGAAGCGCAACTGTTTCCAATCTTCACGGGGTTGGCGGTTTGTAACCGTATTCCCTGAGGATAAGTTGTCCTTCTGGGCTCAAAACAAAGTCGGCAAAGCGGTGTGCGGCGTCCTGTTTTTCAGAAGCTTTGATCACGCCCAGGGCCTGATCGATGGGTCGATGCAGCTCTTCGCCTATTTCGATGTACTTGCCTTCGCCCGGTTTCACCAGTGCACGCGGAAGAAAGCCCGCTTCGGCATTACCCGAAGAGACAAACTGCTTCACTTGCGAGACGTTCATTCCGTAGACCACCTTGGGTTCCACCTGATCCCACATCTTTAAGGCACGAAGGGTTTCCACTGCTGCCTGACCATAGGGCGCGATATCCGGCTTGGCAATGGCAATGCGCTCCACCTCTTTGCGCTGCAGGTCTTCCACTCGCTCGACGTTGATCGTGCTTCCGGCGGGTACCCATAAAACGAGGCTACCGCGTGCGTACAGTGCGCGCGTTCCTGGGGTCAGCAAACCTTTCTGCTCCAGAGCTTCAACATGAGCCGAGTCGGCGGCCGCAAAGATGTCAAACGGCGCGCCGTTCTCAATCTGTTTTGCCAGGTCGGCCGTCCCCCCAAAACTCAGAATCACACGAATCCCAGTGCGCTCGCTGAATCGGCGACTAAGTTCCTGGAAGGCGTCAGTAAGATTTGCTGCGGCCGCGACTAATATTTCGGAGGACGGTTTTTCTCCGTTTCTCGCAGTCCTGGCGCGGCACCCCGAGAAAAAGATTAGAGTTATAGCAAGAACGATCCGCGCGTGTTTCCAGATACAGACGTTTTGAAGCGCAAAGAGATGTACGCGAGTTGGGCCTTTTACCATGAGCGCAGCTTAACCGGGAGCACCGGTTCAGGCAATTCGCGGAAGGGCGTGCAATTAACGTGCGAACAAACCATGTTCACACGGTTGTAACGGCTCACAAGAAGCCAGGACTTGTACTTAATGCCTTTAAGGCAAATTCAACCAGGCAGTTGAGGCAAGATGGTCTTTGGCCTCATCCGTTTAGTCCGTGGGCGGATAAAGGTAGCAAGAGACGGTTGTGGAACGAACAAAGCGTTGCCGGAGCTATCGACTATGTCCTGAACGGCCAGGGAGATGACTTGCCGGACTTTGATGATTGAGAATAGCTAGCGACAGACCCACCCGCTACCGCGAGGTGGTACTGACCTCATGGGGCCGCGGCCTGAGTGATGGGCAGCCAGGACCCACCCACCACCGCTAGGTGGTACCGACGCTCATCGATGGAGACTAGAGTGACTGCCAGTGCGGGGACCCACCCGCTACCGCGTGGTGGTACTGACACTCACGACACCGCGACGTTAGTGATGGGTAGCCAGGGTCGATACTAAATGGTGACCGGTCGCGAGCTGGAGTGGTTTGGGCGAAGAGGGCTACTAAAGGGTCACCGGGCCGAAACTCGACACGCTAGGAACCAAAACTCTTCCGGAACAAATAAGACATCTTGATAAAAAATGTCCTGCTGTTGCGACGGAACCCGGGAACAATCTGTCTGGTAAAAGGATGGGCCTCGTTCAAGTTCATGTCGTCGTTGTAGCCCACATAGAACGACGTGCCCGGGCTCGGTGTCCAACCTGCGAGAAACTGCGAGCGCGCCCTTTGGCTGAGAGTGTTGTAGTCAACAATCGCGCGCGCGAACGTAGCCTTCGTAAACTGGTATGTACCGCGGAAGGTAAGAATGTTGATGTCGAATGCCGTGCGTCCCGTATCGTTCCTCACCAGACGCTGCTTGACCAGATTGAACTGCATGCGCAACTCGTTAGTCGGCTGGTAAGTGATGCCGCCGTTTATCTGCAACAGATTGCCGCGGCCCGGATCAAGTGGGGCGTTCTGTCCCAGCAGCAGAGCAGCGGGGCTGACGCGCGGATACTTCCGTCCGTTGCCAAAGTCCAAATCAAAGTGTCCGAGCCGGTATGTCACCTGGCCGTTGAATTGCACCTTCTTGCTGTAGTTCGAGCCCCCAAAAACTGAGAAGTGGTTCTTCCTTGACGAGCGCTCAGTGTCCTCTCCGTAGAAGGTGCATTTATTGGCTACTGCAGACGGATTGCACGGGCGAGCCTGCCGAGTCGCTCCAAACTCGTGATCAAACAGTCGCTCGTAAGCCGGCTCGTAAAAGGCTCCAAAAAAGGTGCTGCGCGGCAGTGTCAGTTCGAAAACGAACTCCGTCTCGTAAGCATATAGGCGGCCCTGCCAGTCGTAATCGAAATGTGTAAACTGGTGCAGGTGATAGGAAATCAGCTTCTTCTTCGGTTGGGGATCGGAGTTGTAGCGAAGAAAGAAACTATTAAAGTTTGAGTTCGTGCGCTGAAAGAATCCTACGTCGGCGCGGTAGTCGCGAGTAAATCCTTCGGCGTAAAGTTCCCAGCCCCAGTTGCGGCCAGACACGTTGTAGGCGGTCGTGTAGCCCAGGCCGTTGCCGGTGCGGTAACGGCTAACCCCTTCATTTGCGTTGAAGAAATTGTTCCTGGACGTCGTGCCGAGGGCCTGGAAAGTGAAGGTGGGCTGTTTGTCGAGCCTGAAACGTCCATCGACGCCTAAGAGGTCGTTGTGCTTCTCGATGAAGTTATAGGTTGTGGCAATCATGCCAATCGAATTCTCTTTGCCAATATCCCGTTTAAGTCGGAGTACGCCAATTTGCGCGTTTTTATCCAGGAACCGGAGATTCCCGGGATTCAGGCGCTCGTCTCCAACAAAAGTCCCAGGTCCGTTATCGCTCGCCACCATCACACCGAAAGTGTTTCGTCCTTTCTTACCTGAGAGTTTAACGGCCACGTCGGGATCTACGATCGCGCGCGTATGCACTGCGGTGATCGGCGTACGAAAGATGTCTATACCTTCCAGAAAGAAGGGACGCTTCTCGGCAAAGAAAATCGGGAAACGCTGATTCGCCGTGACTACGAGTTGATCCGCCTCAACTTGCGCGAAATCCGGATTGATGGCCAGGTCGAGCGTGAGTGCGGAACTCGGAGTAAACTTTGCCGTCAAACCTGGTTCGAATTTTATCGGTTCATTAACGATGCGCCCGGGATCGACCGTTCCTGGTGGCACCGGCCCAAATGAACGAACGAACTTTCCGCTCTCTGAGAGGGTCAGACTGGGGATCAATTCAATAGTTCGCTCCAAGGAAATTCCCTCGAGTCCGCCCAGGTGGCCTGCCTGGCTGAGGTTGCTATCTATGCTGCGGGAAAAAGGCATCCAAGAGCTGAGTTCTCGGTTGAACCGCTGAATGCGCCGGAAGAAGTGGGCCCCCCAAAACTTCCCTTTGCCCGCCTCGTAGCGGATCGACTTGAAAGGGATGGCAATCTCAACTACATACCCAGCATCGTTGACGACGCCCTTCGACTCCATCAGGACGTCTACACTGAAATCCTCGCCACTTCCTTCCGTGAGCACGCCATCACCCTGGATGCCCAGCGGGTTGAAAAACATCTCAAACGCCTTGCGCTTGTCGTTGAATGTGTCGAGATAAAAACCCACGTAGTCGTCCTGGAAGATGCTGTCGCGCTTAGCGACCGTCGAGCGCACCTTGTCCGGTTCGTCGAAAGCACGAAATGCAACGTAGAGAAATTTCGGATCGTAACCAATTAAAACTTCGGTCGGCTTCGACGGAGCAATGTTGTCGCCAGGATCGATCTGGTAGAAGTCTTTAAGCACGGCCGCGTTGTGCCACACGGCCTCATCCAACTTCCCGTCGATTACGGGCGGAGTTGCGAATTTCGGAACAGTCACCGGACTGGCCTTCTCCGGTGGGAGCACCACAGCTCCCTTAACAGCAGGCGAAGCAGAAGAAGCTGACGTCGACGTCGTGTTGGGGTTCGGTGATTCGGCAGGCGTTGCAGGCGCGGTCGCAGTCGAAGAAGCAGATGCCGGCACAGGCGTAGAAGACGCTACTGGTACTTGTGAAGAAGACGCTGGAGATGCACCCACGCTGACGGGCTGCGCGGTCGGCTTACCAACTGGCGCCTGGGCGAAGGCGGTGGCTGTGAAGAAACTCAGCGCGCTGAGAATTAAGAATACCGTTTTCACAAGCAACGTCAATCTGATTTATCTCATCGCGAATTAAGAACGATTCTTCCGTCCCCTGTGTTAAGAACGAAAACGTTGCCGCCGCGACCCACTCTCCATCGCTTCACCCGCTTCGACGGGGCGATGTCTTCAGAGATGGTCATGCCGGCGTTGTCTATACCTTCGGCGTTCGTTTCTATCGTGAAGTCCGAATTCGAAGGAACCGAGAGGGAGATATTCCCGTCACCTGTCCGTGCAGCCAGACCAGTGAATTTTCCATCGAGAGAAATCGAGCCATCGCCCGTGCGCGCATCGACCTGTCCCTCAAAGCTTGCGATCCGAATCTCTCCATCACCGGTATTAACCTGCAACTGTCCTCCGCCATTGGTGACTTTGATTGAGCCATCACCGGTACGCAGAGTGAGCTCACCCGAAACGCCTTCCAGGTTCAGCTCACCATCCTGTGACGAAACATGCAAGGTTGAGTTGCGCGGAACATAGACGTCCAACGACGCCGCACCGTTGTTCTCTTCAGACTTCGCGATAATCGAAACCGATGAGCCTTGCTGTTCCGTCTGAATAGCTACCTGCTTAAGCTCCTGCTCATCGCCACCACGTTTTGTCGCCGTGTACATCACTTCCGGCTTATCCCAACCGCGAACAGTTACAGCTCCGTCGAACGTCACGATGTTCACGTGCGCCGAACCGGCGATCGAGAAGGTCTTCGACTCCCGTTCGGTAAGACCCTTGTGGCCATATCCTTTTCCACTACCTTTGCCTTCCCCGACGCCTTCCGATTGACCTCTCACTTCACGGCGCACTCTTTCCCGCACCTCGCGTTGGGTCTCGCGTTCAATTTCTCTCTGGGCACGTGCGATTTCGCGCTGAGCCTCGCGAATGGCCTGCTCAACTTCGCGCTGCACCTCAACCTGCACTTCACGATTGACCCTGGCGGCCTCGGCTCGCTGCGTTCGTTCCGCCCGGCGAGCCTCCAAAGCCTCCCGGCGATCCTCGGCACTCATCTGGCGTTGGGCCCTGTCGCGCTCCTCATCGCCTTCGCTACCTTCTCCATGACCCGGGCCATACCCCTTGTTCTTGTCTTTGTCCTTTAGGGTCAACAGGCCCGTGGCAGTGCTCACTTTGCGGCCGTCTTGCGCATGCTTGATCGAGATACGGCCATTTACATTACCCAACTTAATGCGCGGGCCACCGTTGCCCAATTGCCCGTAAAGCTCGTGGCCCACGTAATCCCCATGTTGCACCTGCAAACCAAACTCATTGCTGATGGCTCCGTGAACCGTACTGGCTCTGACGATCGCATTCGCATCCGAGGGAATGATTAGCAGCACGCTTCCATTGACCGAACCGAGCGAAATCGGCTTCGCCCCATCAAGCTGCGTGAAGGTTGCTTCCAGGGTTCCATTAACTGTTGAGAGCTTTGCTACACCCGCCAGGCCACGCGCTGTTAGCCGGCCGTTCACGGATGAAGCTTTGACATCACCCTCAACACCCTCCACATCGAGCGAGCCGTTAACAAGATCGATCGACTCCAGCCGCGCTTTGCGGGGGACAGTTAGGGAATAGTCAACCAGCGCGGGATTGTTGTCGCGGCCTTTCTGTTCATCGGTAAAAGTCTGGTTCCAGTCCGGATAAGTCGTCTTAACTCTGATTGCATCGGCGGTCGCATTCACTTCGATCTTCGCTTCGTTCAATCGCTCACGTCTGTAAGCGCGCTTGACCGCGTTCACCTGAACTTCATCCCGGTCCCACACGGCGATGCGTACGCCGCCATTCAGATTCTCGAGACTTAGCCGGCCATTTGCCGAAAGCGGATAAGTCTGGTGAAAGTCCTCGCGCAACTCCTTGGCCGGCTCATCGCCGGGTAGGGAGCTCTCAACTTCCGCCTTGCGCGCAACTCCCAGCTGAATCTTCGAGGCGCTTCCACTTGTTGCGCTCCATAGCCCAGCGCCCAAAATCACTGTCGCGATCAAACTTTTCTTCCACATCATCTCTTCTCTCTCTTCTCTTTCTTCTCTTTCCTTTTGTCGGGTGCCTCAACTTTGCCAAATTCAACTGGCACGTCGAGAACTATTATTTCGTTCGAATCTCTTAAGCATGAGCATGAATTCGCGCCTGCCGTTGTCGGTTTTACCATGCGATTGTCTATGGTTTATTCGGCCCAACAGGCTCAGTGGAAAATCCGGCGATACCTCAGTCTCGAGGGTGTCTGTTTTGATATCGGTGACCATCGTCATAGGAAGATCCAAGGTCACCGCCCGCTCAAAGGTTTTATATTCAAAGCGAGCTGGCCAATGGATGTCTCGGCGCTTGGCGGAGATCTCTTCATTAAGGTGTCTCGCCGGAGCGTATTTAGCACGTGCTAAGTGCGGCACGTTGCGATTCGCCTTCTTGCTGGCAACCAGTTCGACCTTTCCACCCACTTCGGGTTCAGTAATGGTCTCGTGGGCGTTTCTCTCAATCTCAATGCCTCTGGCCGGCGCAATGCCGTCACTCGAATCAGACTCAGCGGAAGAGTTGATCAGCTGCTGAATATCATTCGGGCACGACTCGTTTGTTGAGATGGATTCCACGTCAAGCATTACCAAATCAGTCCCGCGCCATTGACTCGTGAACTCTTGAACGCTGCTAACCATCTCCTGGAAGCGATTCAGATCCTTCATAGCAGTGGAAAAAGCTGCCAGGCCCACCAGCAGTATCAGTGTCACTTTGTATGCTCTGTTTTCCGGCACTTTATTTTTGTTCATTCTTTCACCCTTGGGCTCTAACATTTTTCAGGCCGGGAACAGTCACCTTGGAGGTCTTACTACTACCGTCCCCGGCCCGTCTGCGTTGCTCTACTACCAGAACACCATGCGGAATTTGTTTGTGGCAGAAATTTGGCAGCTCTTAAGGAGATTTCCGGCAAGACCGAAAGCACGATATTCGTGGAGGAAAGGTTCGGAATGAAAGAGATTCAGCGTTCAACCTGTTGGTTATCGGTCCGAAGAAAGGCAAACTATAAGGCTTGAACTCCAGGCTTTCCGAGTGGGTTCTTAATTTGAAGAGTCCAGAGTATTGGTGTGTGAAGTTTCGAGCGACCGCTCGACTACAGAACCGAGTAGCTTTGCTCGTCTGCGACAAGCAGATAACGAGATGAAACTTGCCAATGGCGAAAAATAAGGACTTTTTGGACATGTTTCTAAGAAGGAGCGGTAGCGACCGGGTCCGGATTGACTGGTAGACCGATGTCAGGCAATTGGCTCCTTCAAACACCTGAAACATTACGATCTGGCTAGCGACCGCTGTTTTCTGTACCTGAGTAGTATTGCAGCCAGACCCGGTCGCTCCTCGGTTCCGTAGTCGAGTGGCACCTTAGGAAGTACAGTTAATGTGCCACATTTTTGAATAGGAACCACCGCCTTCCGAGTTGGGTTGACCAGTTCCCTACTTTTTTAGCAGATGGAGAGTGCCACTGAATGAAGCGACCTGGATGCTAGCGTCTCCCGCGCCGCACACTGCATTCACACGGCGCAGTGTGTGAGCGGCAACAGTAACCGGTGCGGTCACGATTACCTTAGTCATGCGAGGCGCAGCCTTTACGACAATAGGCGAAGCCTGGAGCTTGGCGGCAGGAGCCGGTGCCGGGCTCTTTGGGGGCACACTACTCACTGCTGGGGCAGGTGGCGTTGGAGCTGACGGGGGGATCGCGTCCGGAATCAGTGTCAGCGGAAAATCCGAAATAATCTCTCCGTTTCTAGAGACCTTAGCGCTAAGATTGAAGGACGAGTCACCTGGCAATGTGAGCGTTATGTCGCCGGACATTGTCTTGAATCCATAACGGCCCCTGGCCGCGAGTGGTCCTGTCAGGTATACATCTCCCGTGACCGTCCGCGCATTGAACTTCGAGTGGCTGACTCTCTCAAGATTTAGATCGCCACTCACGCTAACCGCTTCGAACCCATCCGCGGTCGCCGATGGGCGTAGGTTCACTACTTCAATTCCGCCGCCAATCGTCGTGACGCTCGCCCGCCCGGTGGAATCCTTGATGGAAACACTGCCGCCCACGCTTCCGACCTCAACAGCTTGCGAGACACGCTCGATACTAATGTCCCCGTTCTGCGTTCCCGCAACCGCAACTGCTATGTCGGAGATATTTATGTCGCCGTCGCGAGTTTGCACATGCACCGAGGCAGCGCGCGGAACAAACAGCTCGAGCTCGCTAGACGCCTGACAGTTGCTTTTGATTCGTTCCTCGTCTGACTTGTCGACCACGAATACTTCCACTTTCATTGCCTTACCGGATTGAGCGGCTCCCTCCTTTTGCCTTAGCTCAATCTGCGCCGCGTCCGACGATCGGGCCGACACTTCATTCTTGTCCCAGCCGTGAACGCTGATACTGCCGGCCATTACGCAAATCGAAACCATCACCGAAGGATCCGCGGCTACGGTGCGCTCAACCTTCTGAGAGCGCAAGCCGTCAATGCGGCTTGCGGGACGAGCCCCGACCGCGCCAGTCGCAACGATTAACACGAGACAGATTTGTATAGCTCTAAACTTCATCGGTACCTTTAAAACCAAAACTCCCTTACGGCCGGTTGTAGAGTCGCGCGTCGGCGACAGTATTCAGCAGATCAACTTTGCTCTGATAGGCATTAAACATGAATTCCGCAGCATCCGGGTCACTGGGGTTCTTCTTCGCCGCGTTACGCGTGGCCGCGAGTGCCCGATCAACGACCGCCAGGTTCCTTTCATACTCTGCCTGCAACGCTGGTCTCATGGGCCTATTGTTGTTTGCTTTGATCGTCGAGTCGAGAGCAGCAATCGTTTTCAGGTAACTGCGCTCGCCCGGTATCAGCTTTACCTGCGCAACTGCTTGATTCCTCATGGTCGTGGGCGGTCTTACTGAACGAGTTCTTTGAACCGGATTCTTAGCAACGACAGGAGCATTGACCACAGGCGCCGGCATGACCTCAGACACCGCGTCGCTGCTCATAGTCGAGGTCTTGGTTGCGGGACCTTGCGGCGGTGCTACAGCTACGTTATTTTCGTTGATGGTGGGAGCCGGGATTTGTCGCAACTGAATGGCTCCGATTATCGCTGCGAACGCCAGCACCACCGCGAGCGCGGCATAACCGAATGTCCGTTGAGGTGTAAACGCAAAGAGAGCGCTGAGAGACTGGAGCCAACCACGGCCTGCCCTAACTACGGGTTCTCTGACTGCATTCTGATTGTCCAAATGTAATCCCGCGACCGCTACATCAATACGATGACGTAAACGCCCGGTTGGCACGGTTGCATCAAACTCGGGTGCGAGCGCGCTCGAGAGCAAGATAACCTCGCCTTCCAACTCGCGCGCCGCAGCCGCACACTTCATGCACGACACCAAGTGTGAGGTGACGCCTTCCATATGCTCATTTGAAAGCTCACCATCAAAATAGCTCTGCAGAATTCCTTCGTCTAAACACTCTCTCATCAACGTCCTCCGATTTTTCCGTACACCCTGACAAACTCTTTGCGGCCCCGCGCTACCAGGCTGCCCACGTTCGTTTCCTTCAGTGACAACGTGGTAGCAATCTCGCGATAGGAAAGCCCCTGCTGTTTCAAGAGCAGGCAGCTTCGCATTGGCTCTTTGATTCTATCGAGCGCGCGTCGCGCTTCGGCGATAGTTAGCCGGCGCTCGTAATCTTCCTCGGGCTGCGGGAACCATACCTCCGTGGTGGTCTTATGGTACTCATCGTCGCGGGCTGCGGCGCGGCTCTGGCCGCGCAGTGTGTTGCGCGCAACGTTTAAAGTGACACGCAAAAGCCACGCGCGAAGGAGTTCCTCGCCCGGGGTGGAGTCGAGATTGCGATAAAGTCTGAGAAAGACCTCCTGAGTAACGTCTTCAGCCAATGCCGAATCGCGTACGACAGCCCGGGCGGTCCGAAAGACAGCTCGGTGGTGAAGCGTAAACGCCTCATCGAAACTGAGGGCGGTAGCCGCAGTCGCGATTTCCTTGGGCATGGACTGTATCAAGGCTCTAGCTTGTCCGCTCATTGATCACCGCTCTCAAGGGTGCAAACACCGCAAGGTGCTGATTTATGACAACTTTCTGAAGCTAACCTGCATTACCCGCTTTTCGGCATTATATTGTAGTCTGAAAGAAATCTTGCACCAATTTGGCGGAGCGGTAACAGAAAATTGGGTTCAGATTCGACGGCCAGTTGAACGCTCGACTCCGCTGGAAAGTTCAAAAATGTCCGAAATTCCAAGCATTGGAAAAGAAACAGGTTCGATCCAGAAGCCTGAATCAAATTCCACCGCAGCACTGGATAACAGCCCTTTTATGCGCGCCTGCCGGCGGGAAGCAGTTCCTTATACGCCCGTCTGGTTGATGAGGCAGGCAGGAAGATACATGCGCGAATATCGAGAATTGCGAGCGCGGATGAGTTTTCTGGAACTCTGCAAAACGCCATCACTAGCTGCGGAAGTGACGGTTACTG
>JACDCK010000021.1 GCA_013817595.1 Pyrinomonadaceae bacterium
GCCCACCTTCTTGTGGCGGTTCGTCGCTACGCCTTGCGTGCCCAGGATGAAGGAGTCGGTAAAACGCCCAGATCAGAGCATTACTCAACTGCTGGTAAAGTGGGGCAGCGGCGACAAAGCTGCGCTTGATGAGTTGATTCCTCTCGTCTATGACGAGCTCCGAAAACTGGCCGCCAGTTATCTCCGACGCAAGGCCGGACCACACACGATTCAGGCCACCGCTTTGGTTCACGAAGCCTATGTCCGGCTGGCTGACCAGTCGAGTATCTCAATGGAAAACCGCGCGCAGTTCTTGGGCCTGGCCGCGAAAATCATGCGCGACATTCTGGTCGACCACGCGCGAAAGCGTCAGGCTGCGAAGCGCGGCGGTCACCAATTGCAGCTGTCCCTGACTGAGGCTGAGCGCTTCGGCCACAAACCTGAAGTAGAGCTGGTAGCACTCGACGATGCTTTGAAGGTGTTGGCCTCGACTAATCCACAACACAGCCGAGTTGTTGAGCTGCGCTTTTTTGGTGGCTTGACGATCGAGGAAACTGCGCAGGTAATGAGCTTGTCACACGCCACCACGGAACGTTATTGGAGTTTTGCCCGCGCGTGGCTGCGACGCGAGCTTGCCGCTTAGGAACATGGAAACCCCGGAAAGCATGCAGCAACTGGAAGAACTCTTTCACGAAGCCGCAGGCCTCGGGCCGCATGAGCGTGCCGATTTTATGGCACGGGTTCGGGATTCAAATCCGGAACTGGTAGCCGAGCTAGAGTCTCTCATTGCCGCCCACGAACGGCCTGACGGTTTTATCGACTCGCCTGCCTATGAGACCGCGGCTGAACCAATCGCGAAAGCGCAGCCGGTGCTCGTGGCGGGACAAGTCGTGGGACATTATCAAATCGTCGCTCCCCTCGGTAAAGGCGGAATGGGTGAAGTCTATCTTGCAAGTGATACGAAACTCGATCGCAAAGTTGCGCTGAAGTTGCTGCCCGCGGAGTTTACCAATCACAAAGACCTCCTGCGCCGCTTTATTCAGGAAGCGAAGGCCGCGTCATCCCTCAATCACCCGAACATCATAACGATCCATGAAATCGGCCAGACGGATGGCGTTCACTTCATCGCCACCGAGTTCATCGACGGTCAAACGCTCAAGCAACGCATGACTCGCGCGCGATTGAAATTCGCGGATGTTCTCGACGTGTCAATTCAAGTGGCAAGCGCGTTGCAGGCTGCGCACGCGGCCGGGTTAGTTCATCGCGACATCAAGCCTGAGAACATCATGCTTCGGCCGGACGGGTATGTGAAAGTTCTCGATTTTGGGTTGGCGAAGCTAACCGAGAAGTCCAGCCAATCGAAAGCGTCAGCTTCAGAAGTGGACACGATGGTAAGAGGGCATACCAAGCCCGGAACTGTGTTAGGAACGGTTGACTATATGTCGCCCGAGCAGGCGCGCGGGAAGGTCCTGGACCAAAGGACTGACGTATTTAGCCTCGGTATTGTGCTGTATGAAATGGCGGCAGGTCGCATGCCCTTTGCAGCCGCTACGAGCGTCGACACGCTCGTGTCAATTCTGGAGAAGGAGCCTCCGCCGCTTGACGAGTATGCGCCCGAAGTTCCTGCCGAATTTCAAAGAATAATTAGCAAGGCGCTGCGCAAAGATCGAGAGGAGCGCTATCAGACGATCAAAGACCTATTAATCGACCTCAAAACCTTGAAGGAAGAGCTGTCATTCGCACAGAAACTTGAACGTTCAAGGCCGCCGCGCTCAAGCGCAGGACTCTCGATCAAACGCGCTGCGACCGAAGCGCCGACCACAATTCAAACCAGGGTAGTTGCTGCCACCGCCGATCCGTCGGCGCTAAGATCGGTACGCCCCAACAGACGTTTAGTACCGGTTGCGTTGGTTGGCCTTGTGCTCGCAGGTTTAGCGATTGTCGGCGCGGTGCTCTGGCAGCGCGGTTCGTCAAGGCCCGCCGCAACCATGCCGGCAACGGCTGTGCAACGCACGGTGAGCTACTGGATGACCGTGCAGAAATATCGCGATGGTAAAGCTTACCAGGATCCATTTCGGCTCAGAGACGACATCAATTTTGAGAAGGATTATAGAATTCGACTGAACATCACCAGCTCACAGAGTGGGCGCCTTTATCTGCTGAACGAGGGCCCTGCGGGGGCCGATCAAACTCCGACGTTCAACGTGCTTTTCCCATCCCAGACGGCCAACAACGGCTCGGCGCTCTTGACTGAAAATCAGCAGATTCAAATTCCTCAGCAAAGCTGGTTTCAATTCGATGAGCAGCAGGGCACGGAGAAGATATGGGTCGTTTGGGCTGAAAAAGACGTGCCTGAGATGGATGCGTTCAAAGGTTTTGCCAATGCCAAGGACCGGGGAGTCATTAGTAATCCTGGACTGAGGACGGCAGTTAATGAGTTTCTGAAAGCGCATTCGTCTTCAAGTCCATCTGTAGAACGCGATCAGGACAAGAAAGAGACCATCGTCAAAGCGAATAGTGGGATACTGGTCCACGTCATCAAGCTGGAACATCATTGAGCTTCCTTAACGCTGAAGGCGTTCGTTAATTCCAGCCCAGGGTTGTTTCAACCCTGGGTTTAATGGAATCCCACATGTAAGGCCGAAGGTGTTGGCCAATGTCGCACAAGAAACTTCGCGAACTCTTTCAGAGTTTGATTGTCATTGCGAATCTGATCCCAGGGTTGAAACAACCCTGG
The DNA here is from genome assembly GCA_013817595.1 of Pyrinomonadaceae bacterium. GTDB lineage: Bacteria > Acidobacteriota > Blastocatellia > Pyrinomonadales > Pyrinomonadaceae > PSRF01. The sequence continues at coordinate 2,717 of JACDCK010000021.1, forward strand.
GCTGAAATTCGAGAACGCCTTCGGCGTAATTGATGCGTTCACGCCTGAAACAATTCCTTCGTCGCGCCTTTGGAGAATAGACTTCGACTTACAAATATTTTTTTTCCTGATGCCGTGAAGGGATCCGGCCCTCTATTTCGTTATTAGAGTTGTAAAAAAGAAAAGCATGCGTTCTTGTTTATTCGCTAAATCGATTGACGTTAACCGTCCTGGAGAAATAAGATGCCACCATTAAACGCGTACCCAGCTCGTCGACTTTTCAAACTGTCTTTCTGCGGCTACTCCGATATTTCTACTTCAATACCAACGGTCTCTCGGCGTGGTGTTTTTTTTTCAGGCAGTTCTCGCGTTAATAGATAGAGCAAAGAGCAAGGAGAGTGTTGCCTGAGTGTGGCGCCACAACTTCTTCCACGAGCGTTAGCCAAGACAGGAGACATCGACCGGGTTATCCAGGAGCGAGTTCATGCCCGCGTGTTTTGCACCAACGCACAAGCCGTTAAGGTTGCGCTCCCCAGAAACAATCACACAAAAAGGAGAAGGGTTCATGAGCGACAAAATAAGATTGACAAGACACGTGGCGGAAACAGCGGGAGCGACCTGAAGGGTTGCTACTTCTTGGCCACAACAACTGCCAACTGCTACGACTTCTACGATAAGAACAATAACCTGTTGGCTTCCAACATTTGCACCACAACGAGCCCACTCGGTTTCTCGTTCAATAACTTCGAGGGCCTTGACTGGACTTTCACTAATGTCTTGATTTCTGCTGACACCGCGAGTGGAGACTGGGAGAACAATGAAAATGCCCAGGAAGAAGTCGGTACATGGGAAGCAGGCACGGGCGAAGATGAAGCCGCGGCGGCCGGCCGCTGAGGCAGTTTCATTACCACCGCGCAATCGATCAACGAAAAGCGCACTCGGAAGGCGAGAGCAGAGGCTATCACTGCCGAATCAGGCCCATGCACGGACGGCCGCGCCTGATTTCGTCAAGGCCTCAAGCCCGTAGGTGTCATGAGAGAGAACCTTTTCCCCCGCTCGATACGATTCAAATTGTCTCTTCTGGGGCGGACTCCGAATAAGGAGGCCGCGCCCCTGTTGGTGTTTGCTAAGCATCTGGCAGCCATCTTAATCGGCGGCCTGCTGATTTTGATTAGCCAACCTCCCGCGCACGCGAGTTTCCAAGCGCTGATCCGAAGCCCTCACGCCACCACTAAAGGATCGTTACAGCAAGATGTAGGCAATCTTCCACCTCTGTCTCCGGTGGAGCGCGAACTCAAAGGCGGCGAGACTCATTCTTACCAGGTGGCTTTGGTTGCAGGGCAGTTTTTGTATGCCCAGGTTGAACAACAAGGCATCGACCTGACAATAGATGTGTTTGACCCTGGCGGTCAGAAAATAGCCGATGCCGACAGTCCAAATGACAACTGGGGTGCGGAGCCGATCTTGCTGGTAGCCGGCTTATCTGGAAACTACCGGGTAGACATTCGCTCACCTAATAAGACAGCTCTTAAGGGTCGCTACCAGATAAAGATTATTGCTTCACGAAAGCCTACTGCGACTGACCAGACGCATTTTGCTGCTGAACGGGCCTTCAACGAAGGGCGAAAGTTGCGGGCCCAGCAAACTGTTGCGGCACGACGCTCAGCGATCGAGAAATACGAACAAGCTTTGCCTTTCTTCCGTGCCTCTGGTGAAGCTTACCGTGAGGCCCTTACACTTCTTTCCATTGGCTTCGCCTACGCTCAGTTGAGCGAATTTCGTAGAGCACTCGTCTACTTCAATGAAACGCTCACGTTAGCTCAAAACCTCAAGGAACGCAGACTTGAAGCCGCTACGGAAACCTTCCTTGGCGGAATGCAGGATATCTTGGGGGATATTGGAAGGGCGCTGGACCACTACAACCGGGCTCTTACTTTGTCCAGAGAAAGCGGAAATCGTCAGGCGGAAGCCAGTTCCCTGAACAACATTGGCGCGACTTACTATGGCATTGCGTACTGGCAGAAGGCACTGGAGTATTACTCACAAGCCCTACCTCACTTAAGGGCGCTCGGTAACCAACGGGGCGAAGCCAATACACTAAGCAATATTGGAGTGGCCTATAACATGCTTGGGGAGCAGCAAAAAGCGCTGGACCATCTCCAACAGTCGCTCCTCTTGCGCCGTTCCACGAGCGACAGGAATGGTGAGGCCTACACCCTGAGTAATATCGGCAGCGCTCATGGTCGGTACGGTGAATATCATAAGGCGCTGGATTATTACAATCAGGCACAAGTCATCCAACGTGAAACAGGAAATCGCGCTCAGGAAGCTGAGACACTGGATCTAGTCGGCACGGCTTACTCGGCGCTGGGCCAGCCAGAAAAAGCTCTTGAGTATCACCAGCAGGCGCTCCAGATCCAACGCGCGACAGGAAATATTCGCAGAGAGGCGATCTCGCTCAGCAATCTCGGCCACGTTTACAACCTGCTAAGCCAGCCGGACAAGGCGCTGGATCAATTCAACCAGGCGCTTTCCATTTTTCGCAACATCGGCGACCTGAACAATGCCGCAGTCACGTTGGAAGGCAGCGCCCGCTCGAAACAAATGCGCGGCAATCTTGATGAAGCTCGAAAGCACATCGAAGAGTCACTGACGCTGATCGAAACGGTGCGTGCCCGTTCCGGCAGTCAGCAACTCCGCGCTTCCTACCGGGCTTCGATGGCGAAGGTCTACGAGTTTTACATAGATCTCTTGATGCAACAGCACGCCGCGAATCCATCGTTGGGTCATGATGCGGAAGCGTTTCAGGCGAGTGAGCGAGGACGCGCTCGCAGCCTGTTGGAGCTACTCAGCGAAGCGCATGTTGACATACGGCAGGGTGTGGAGACTGCAGTGATCGAGCGGGAACGTAATCTCACCCAACTGCTCAACGCCAAGGCGCAACGTCAGATACAACTCATGGCGCGAAAGGGAAGCCAGGATGAGATCGCCACGCTGAACAAAGAAATCAGCACTCTCGAAGACGAGTATCAGCAAGTGCAGGCGACAATACGGAAGACCAGCCCGGGCTACGCGGCGCTCACTCAGCCTCAGCCGCTAACCTTGAAAGAGATTCAACAGCAGTTGGATTCTGATACTTTGTTGCTTGAATATTCTCTCGGCGAAGAGCGCAGTTATATGTGGGCGGTCGCTCAGAAGTCATTAAAAAGCTATGTGCTTCCCAAACGCGAACAGACTGAGAAAATCGCAAGGCGGGTCTATGAGTTACTAACCACACGCAGTCTCTTTAGGCCCGGGGAAAATGCCGCCGTAAAACAACAACGAATAGCTCAGGCTGATTCACAGTTGCTAGAGACTAGCGGTGAGCTGAGCCAGATGGTGCTTGGGCCAGTCGCTACGGAGCTTGGAACAAAGCGGCTGGTAGTAGTGGCTGACGGCGCCTTGCAGTACGTTCCGTTTGGGGCGTTGCCGGTTCCGTCCGTAGTCAGTGGTCAGTTGTCAGTAGCAGACAGTAGAACCGCGGACAACGGACTACGAACAACGAACAACGGACAACGGACAAATGACACACCCTTGATTGTGGACAACGAGATCATGAGTCTGCCCTCGGCATCTGCAATAGCCGTGCAGCGAAAAGGCCTCCAGGGTCGCAAGCCGGCGGCAAACGCCGTTGCCGTGATTGCCGATCCGGTCTTTTCAAGCAACGACGAACGGCTTAAATTAAATGTAAGAAACGCCGCAAAGAGCCCGGACCAGACAGATGGAGTCGCCAACACACGGGTCATCGAGCACCTGGCTGATGATCCAGGAGAGTTGGTAATCCGGCGCCTTCGCTTCACGCGCCAGGAAGCCGAGCAGATTCTGGCGGTCGCACCGCGTGCCTCAAACCTGAAGGCGATAGATTTCAAAGCCACGCGCGCCACGGCAACCGGCGGTGAGTTGAGCAAGTATCGCTACGTACATTTTGCAACGCACGGATATCTGGATAGCGAGCGACCTGACCTCTCGGCGGTCGTGCTGTCACTTGTGGACGAGCAAGGCAAGCCGCAGGACGGATTTCTGAGAGCGCACGAGATCTATAACCTCAACCTGCCCGCGGAGCTGGTGGTGCTCAGCGCGTGCCAAACAGGACTTGGCAAGGAGATCAAAGGCGAAGGGCTAGTCGGACTCACGCGAGGGTTCATGTACGCGGGCGCGGCGCGTGTCGTCGTCAGCCTATGGAACGTCAACGACAAAGCAACCGCCGATCTGATGACGAAGTTCTACGAGAAGATATTAAAGCAGGGCGCTCGCCCGGCAGCAGCCTTGCGCGCAGCGCAGGTCGAGATGTGGAAGCAGAAGCAATGGCAGTCGCCGTATTACTGGGCTGCCTTCACCATGCAGGGCGAATGGCGATAAGCACCAGCCGTGAGCCGTGGCATCCAGTCAAACAGCGGATAGGGCGCAGGTTTAAAATGCGGTAGTTCGTGAGGAGTGACTCATATGTTGACCAGAAGATTATCGTTGCAGTTGCTGATTCTCACTTTGTCGACTGTTTTCGCGCAGGCGCAGGTCACGCCGGAGCCGGTGACGCTGGTCCCCGGAAAGCCCATGGAACGCGAGATCGCGGGCGGCGGGTCGCACACTTACCAGATCACGCTTCAGGCCGGACAGTTCATGCGCGTCGTGGTGGAGCAGAAAGAGATTAACGTGACGCTCGTGCTGGCGACACCGGACGGCAAGCAGTTGGTCGAGATGAATCTGACCAGAGCCGGCGGGCTGGAGTCGCTCTCTGAGGAAGCGGCGGCGAGCGGAGATTATCGGCTGACGATACGCGCCGACGGCGCAGCCACGCTCGCCGGGTCTTATCAGGTGCGGCTGGAAACGAGGGCGGCAGCCACGGCGCAAGACAGGCAGCGCATTGCCGCCGAGCGATTGCTGCGCGAAGCCAAGGAGCTGCGAACCCAGGGCAGGAAGACAGCCGAGCCAGCGATTGACAAACTACAGCAGGCACTCGCCGTGTGGCGCGAACTGAACGAATCAACCTGGGTCGCCTGGTCGCTTTCAAACATCGGAGGTGCCAATTCCAGCCTGGGTCGCTACGAGAAAGCGCTTGAGTATGATGAGCAGGCATTGGCGATTTACCGAGAATTGAAGAATCGCGCCGGCGAAGGCAACTCGCTTAACGATCTTGGCGGCGTCTATTACCGGTTGAGCCGCTACGAGAAAGCGATTGAATACCTCGAACAAGCGTTGGTAATCTCCCGCGAGGTGAAAGACCGCGCCGGTGAAGGAATCGCGCTGAACAATCTGGGAATCGCCAATTACGGTATGAGCCGCTACGAAAAAGCGATTGAGTATCACGAACAGGCGTTGGTAATCTCCCGCGAAGTGAATGACTGGGACAGCGAAGCACGCGCGCTCAACAGTCTGGGAATCGCCTACCGCAACCTGGGTCGCTACGAAAAGGCGATTGAGTATTACGAGCAGGCGTTGGTGATTCATCGCAGGGAGAAAGATCGCGCCGGTGAAGGAGTCGTCCTCAACAATATAAGCGGTGCATATGCCAACCTGAATCGCTACGAGAAAGCGATTGAATACCTCGAGCAGGGGCTGGCAATCTATCGCGAGTTGAAAACGCGAGTTGAAAAATCGGAACTTTGAGGGAATCGCGCTCAGTAATTTAGGCTATTTCTACGAAAACATGAATCGTTATGAGAAGGCGATTGGGTATCTCGAGCAGGCACTGATAATTGACCGTGAAGTAAAAAATAGGAAAGGCGAAGGGGTCGTGCTCCACAATCTGGGCGATGCCTATTACAACCTGAAACGCTATGATAAAGCGATTGCGTATCTCGAACAGGCGGTGGCGATTCATCGCGAGGTAAAAGACAGAGACGGCGAAACATATATACTTTACAGCTTGGCACGCGCCGAACGCGATATGGGCAATCTTCCTGCCGCGCGCGCACACATCGAGGACGGACTGAAAATTACGGAGTCCCTGCGTTCCGACATCTTCAGCCCGGAATCCCGCGCTTCGTTCCTTGCCAATGTCCAGAATTCCTATCAGCTTTATACCGACCTGTTGATGCGTCAGCACCGCGCTGACCCGACCAAAGGTTTCGACGCGCTCGCCGTCGAGGTGAGCGAACGTCAACGCGCTCGCAGCCTGCTCGACCTGCTGACTGAAAGCGGCACTGATTTGCGTCAGGGCATCGCCCCCGCGCTCATCGAACGCGAAGAGACGCTAGCCAAAGAACTCAACGACAAGGCGCAGCAATTGACGCAAGCTGCCAAACCCGAACAGGTCGCCGCCTTGAAACGGGAAATCAGTCAACTTGAAAACGATTACGAACGGGCGCAGACCGCCATTCGCAAAGCCAGCCCGCAGTATGCCGCCTTGACCCAAACGCAGCCGCTCAAACTCAAAGAGATTCAGCAGCAACTCGACGCCGACACCCTGCTGCTCGAATACGCGCTGGGCGAGGAGCGCAGCTACCTCTGGGCCATTACCACTAATTCGCTGACGAGCTACGAACTGCCAAAGGGCGAGCAGATCAAGCAGAGTGCCTTGCAGGTTGTCGAACTGCTGACGGCACGCAGCACCAATAAACGTGGCGAGTCCGCCCCGCAACGACAGGAGCGCATCGCCCAAGCCGAAGGCAACCTGCCCGCCGCTGCACAATCCCTGAGCCAGACCTTACTCGCGCCCGCCGCGGCCCAACTCGGCAACAAGCGGCTGGTGATAGTCGCCGACGGCGCGTTGCAATACATCCCGTTTGCCATGCTGCCGGAGCCACTGGGCAGTGGGAAGTGGGCAGTGGGCAGTGAAAAGAAAAACTCCAACCGGCCACCGGCCCCTGACCACCAACCCCTGATTGTTGGTCACGAAGTCGTCAGCCTGCCGTCCGCCTCGGCGCTCGCAATTCAACGCAGGGAGCTGGCTGGCCGTCAGCTAGCGCCGAAGATGCTCGCGGTGATCGCCGATCCGGTGTTTGATCGCTCCGATTCACGCTTCACTAACCCGGCGACCGAGACCGGCGACAAGACGCAAACCTTCACCGGCGACGACGCTCGCAGCATCGAGCACCTCGCGGAGAACTCCGGCGACAAGTCAGGTGTCACAACGCTCAGATTGATCCCGCGTCTGCCGTTCACCAGAAAGGAAGCCACCCGAGTGCTTGCTCTCACGCCGAAGAATTCCAGTTTTGGCGCTATTGATTTTCAGGCGAATCGTGCGACTGTCCTCAGTGGCAATCTTAGCCAATATCGCTACGTGCATTTCGCCACGCACGGGTTGCTCGATAGCGAACGGCCGGGACTTTCATCGTTGGTGTTATCAATGGTCGACGCGCAAGGCAAACCACAGAATGGCTTCCTGCGGGCCAACGATATTTACAACCTGAAGCTGCCCGCCGAGCTGGTCGTGTTGAGCGCCTGCCAGACGGGACTTGGAAAAGAGGTCAAAGGCGAAGGGCTGGTCGGGCTGACTCGCGGTTTTATGTATGCGGGCGCGGCGCGTGTGGTCGTCAGTCTGTGGAGTGTGAACGACAAAGCGACCGCTGACCTGATGACGAAGTTTTACGAGAAGATGCTGAAACAAGGTCAGCGACCGGCGGCGGCCTTGAGAGCTGCACAGGTTGAAATGTGGAAGCAGAAGCAATGGCAATCACCGTACTACTGGGCGGCCTTCACCATGCAAGGCGAATGGCGGTGAGCGTAATGGCTCAGCGTCCGGCCTTCTTGCCACGATTGCGAGGGAGCACCCTGCCGTCTGCTCCGCTATGCATTTTTATTTCTTTGCGTGAGGGAATTCAACCGCCAAAGCCGGTTTCATAGATATAGGAGAGATCAGCCTTCTTTAATATCAGTGCTTGGCGGCGCGAGTTCCCCGTACCTCGCCCGCGAGCCCCATGTGTTCCCTCAGTACGGGCAAGGAGTCAAATTATGAAGCGCATTCTAGCAACCACTTTGCTCATTCTATCCGCAACCTCCGTCGCCTTCGGCCAGTGCAGCGAAGCAGACAAGCAGAAGCTGATGGCCTTCGACAAGGCCTGGGGGGAGGGCGGCCGGCGTGGCGACAAAGCTTTCCTGCAAAACGTCTACGCCGACGAATACACGAACATGGCCCCCGCCGGTACACTGACTAAGACGCAGGCCATCGAAAATGCCGTCCGTGATGCCGACCGGCGCAAGGCTAACCAACAGAACGCGGACAGCGTTTCACACGATAGCTACGTCATCACTTGCACGCCGAACACTGCGACCATCACACACCGGAACGTCATTACCGCGAAGGTGGACGGCAAAGAGCAGAACTTGTACACGCGCAGCGTCCACTTCCTTGAGAAACGGGGCGGAGAGTGGAAGGTGGTCAGCGACGCCGGCGGGCCGCTAGGCGACGCCGGACAGTTACTCTACATGGAGATGGATTGGAGCGACGCCGACAAGAAGGGCGACGTGGCCTGGTTCGAGCGGAATTTCGCGGACGACTTCTACGGCGTCAGCAGCCTGACGGGAAAGCTCAACACGAAGGCGGAGGAGGTCGCGGAGATCAAGAACAGGAAGGAGGTGATTGATTCCGCTGTGTCCTCGGATATGGAAGCGCGGGTGGAGGGCAATACGGGGATAGTCACCGGCGTGTACCGCCTCACGGGGCGCGATGATAAGGGGCAGCCGATGGATCGTCGGATTCGTTACACCGATGTGTACGTCAAGCGTGACGGGCGCTGGCTGGTCGTCGCCTCGCAGGGTACGCTCATCAAGTAAGGGTGGGCGTCAACCACACGCTCTTTCGGTGAAGGTGGCAAGACTAGCGATTCTCGCTCGGGTGCAAGCTGTTTAGAGTACATGCTCTTAGCGTGCCGGCCCGGGACAGCCTGAAGACTGAACTCTGAATGCGGCCGCACCCGAGCGAGAGCGTGAATAAGGAGACGATTATGATACCCGGCAGAAAGCCAATTCCATCACGGCACATACTTAACGCTTTGGTGATGACACTTTGTGTTGCCAGTTTGCCGGCGGCTGTGGCCCAGCAGCCGCAGGAAGAGGAAACGACACGACAGCTCTGGGACACGGCGTTTATTAAACAGGGGAACAAGGCAGCAGCTGCGCGGAAACCCGCCAGGCGGAACTATCGAATTGTGACTCCTCAGGTGCCCGTCACGGGGGTGTCGGCTGACACAGTGATTGGCGTCACGCTGTGGCGTTTGCGCCCAACGCGGCCGGCGGATACGGGCGAAAGGATCATCACCCACGACGGGCCGGAATCGGTTGAGTGGCTCCCTGAACGGGTATCGTCCACTGGAAGATTATCCGAAGGCGACCGCATTCGTATAAGTATCGAGGCAGCGCGCACTGGCTACCTTTACGTTGTGGACCAGGAGATTTATGCAGATGGCTCGAAGGGCGAACCGTTTCTAATCTTTCCTACCACTCGCACGCGCGGCGGCGACAACTCCGTGAAAGCCGGTCGCGTGATCGAGATTCCCTCTCAGGATGATAGTCCGCCTTACTTCACTTTGAAACGGACTCGAGTCGATCACGTCGGCGAGAATGTGATCGTTTTGGTGACACCGACTCCAATTGAAGGATTGGGGACTAGCGATAAGGCGCTAAGACTCTCCGATGAAACCCTCGCCTCATGGGAAAAATCATGGGGCGCGCAGACGGGCCGACTTGAGATGGCTAACGGGAACGGCAAGCCGTGGACAAGGCAGGAAAAAGAGGCCGGGGCAGACGGCACGCGTTCCTTAAAGGCAGACGAGCCCGCGCCACAGACCATCTACTATCGCCCTGGCGCAAGTAGCACAGTCCCAGTTTTGGTGAAAGTTGAACTCCAATACGCCCAAAAAAGGCCCCCTGTGAAGAGACGGCAGTAAGCCCTGTGCAAAGCGTAGGCTGTGTTTCTTGAAAAGCCTGCTCCGTTTTGATCTCCAACCGTTCGCAGACTGTCGATGTTGGCTGTGCCGTTCCTGCCTCGCCGCTGAGAGGCCCTTCATTCTCAAGGTGCTCCAACACGCGGGCCGCAACGGACCAAAGGAGAACTCGATCACCATTCTTACTACTCATGCCTTTGAAGGTATTGAGGACGTAGCTTCACTCTCGAAGACTGGTAACGTGATCTTTGTTGGCAAGCAGCTTGGCGATTTCTCGAAGTTGGTGGGGCATGCAAAGTTGTCAGGGAACGGCGCGGCAGCCATTAGTCACATCAAGACCGCCCCGGGAAGGTTCTCTCAGTTTGTGATGGTAATCGGCAGTGGCCCCGATCAAGTAGTCGAGTTGGTGCAGCATGAACTCAGTCCATTGATGCTTTGGACGTTGACCACCAATGCCGATGAAAGGAACGCACGCAGTATCGTGTCGGCTTACCATCCAGAGTGGTCTGAGACGCAGATCAATGCATGGCTGGCGCAGCAATACCCGCGCGGTCTTACGGCCGTGGGCTTACGCGAAATCGACGTGTCGCTTCTGGAAGCTGTTGCGTGAGGCGAATGAGAAACGCTCGGCTGAAAGGACTAACTCGACAAAACAGGAATCACCAAACGCTATACGGACAGTAACGAAGCATATCAACTATATTTGAAAGGCCGCTTCCACTTTGCCAAGCGAACAAAAGACGACATCCAACGCGGAATCGACTATTTCCAGCAAGCGATAAAACTCGACCCGAACTTTGCCCTGGCATATGCAAGGATCGCCGAATCATACGCAAGTATGCCAGCGTATCCTTACCTTTCTCCAAAAGAGGCTTTTCCCCAAACAAAGGCGGCGGCACAGCGAGCGGTAGAGATTGACCCGACACTCGCCAAAGGTCACACTTTTTTGGCATTTTCATTCGCGGTTTACGATTTTAATTGGGCGGAAGCCGAACGCGAGTTCAAGCGCGCGATTGAACTTGATCCGCACAATTCCCCCGCACGTTTTCGATATGGTCAGATTTATCTTGCACCGCTGGGACGTTCGGATGAAGCAATTACGGAAGTAAAAAGGGCGCTGGAAATAGAGCCGCTTGATCTGAATATGGGAGGAAATCTTGCGTGGGTTTATCAATCTGCACGGCAGTATGACCGGGCGTTGGAACAAGGCAGGAAAACTCATGAACTCGAACCGAGTTTCCTTACAGCACGCTGGAATCTTAGTCAAGCTTACATTGCCCATGGAATGTACGCGGAAGCGATAGCACTGAGGGAAAAAACCTAGAGGCTGACCCGACTAACCAATTCATGCTTCAGGCTGCCGGATACGCCTACGCAAAGTCCGGTCGCCGACGCGAGGCAGAGGAAGTCATCAAGAGATTCAAAGACATCGCCAAAACGCAGTATGTGATCTCTTACTGGGTTGCCTCAATCTATGCCGCGCTTGGTGATAAATATAAAACCTTTGCCGAACTTGAAAATGCCTTTGCGGGACGCGATTGGTATTTGCATCGGTTGAAGGTTGACCCGTTCTGGGATCCCTTGCGCGACGACCCGCGATTTAAGGAAATGCTGAAACGCCTGAATCTGCCCGAATGAGTTTGAGCAAAATTGAATAAAGAACTGTCAGCCAACACGAAATTGTCGCATTACCGCATCACCGAAAAACTCGGGGCGAGCGGAATGGGCGAAGTCTATCTGGCGCAGGACACGTCGGAACTCGGCCGCACGGTGGCGCTCAAGATCCTCCCGGCTGCTGATCGACCTGCGCAACCTTAGACGCAAGTTGGACGTCGATGCTGAAATTGAACGCACCGTGGCGCCCCATCATTGGCTTGGTGTTGATGTCCTCGTTCCTATAAAACGGTTTAATGAAGCCCTCGTTGAGATGAGGCGTGCCGAAGAACTTGACCCACTTTCCTTAATCATCGGGACGAATCTTGGCGATACATTCCTTTATATGCGCCGCTATGATGAGGCGATTGCACAGTACAAACGCAGTCTCTCGCTCGAGCCGAATTTTCAAATCGCCCACTTTAATTTGGGTTGGATTTTTCATGCAAAAGGAATGTATCGGGAAGCGATTACTGAATATCGAAAGGGTCTTGATTTGAGTTATGACCCTGTAGTCAATGGATATTTAGCTCTTTCACTGGCAAAGTCAGGGCAACGCGATGAGGCGACTAAACTGCTCAATCAGTTAAAACAGGAATCTGCCGAGCGATATGTTCAGAACTATACTATTGCGATTGCTTACATCGGGCTTAACGAGAAAGAGGAGGCGTTCGTCTGGCTGGAAAAAGATGTTGCCGAGCATTCATCTAATCCAGTTTCTATGCCGTTGACCCGTCAAGCCGCGTTCATCAGTCTTTCGTTACAAAGGCAAGGAAACAAATCCGCAGACTATTGGCAACGAATTAAACGTGCAGGCAATTTTGAACGGGCGACTTGTCCAACGCGGAAACGATATTACGCTCTATGTCGAGTTGATTGATACTCAAAAGGATACAGTTCTTTGGAAAGATGGTTACAATCGTTCGATGACGAATCTGGTGGCTTTGCAAAGCGAGATTGCCAAAGACGTTTCCACCAAGCTGAAAACTAAATTGACGGGTTCGGAAGAAGCAAGAGTAACCAAGACTTCGACCACAAATCCCGAAGCCTATCAGCATTATTTGAAAGGTCGTTACTATTGGAACAGACGCACGGCGGAAAATATCAGGAAAGCGATTGAGCAATTCAAAGGGGCGATAGACAACGATCCGAATTACGCACTCGCTTATGCCGGTCTCGCCGATTGCTACGCTGTTTTAAGTGAATACGCCGGAACTCCGATTAGCGAAACAGCACTGCAAGCAAAATCCTTCGCCGAGCGTGCGATAGCCATTGACGGGCAGTTAGCCGAACCCCACGCTTCGTTAGGATGGGTCAATCGAGCAATGTGGCAATGGGCGGAAGCTGAAAAGGAATTCAAACGGGCGATTGATCTCAATCCAAATTACGCGACGGCGTATCACTGGTATTCTCTTCACCTTAAAGATTTGGGAAAATTTGATGACGCAAGCGGCGTTGATCAAGCGGGCGCAAGAAATTGACCCGTTGTCGAGCGTGATCAACATCAATGCAACAGAGCGAGCGTAGGTCTCAGTGATTTGGGTTACGGATATGGCGTTACCGGAAAACGTGCCGAAGCGATTGCCGTTATCAAAGAACTTGAAGAAAAATACGCAAGAAAGGAAGCAGTTGGGCGATATATCGCTGCGGTGTATGCGGGGCTGGGCGAAAAAGACAAGGCATTTGAATGGCTGGAGAAAGATTTCCAAACCCGCAACGGGGAGTTAGGAAGTATTAGATGGTCAATCCCAGTCTCGATACCGAAGGCGAAACAGGAAAAAGCCTTCGCCGAACTGGAAAAAGCGTTCGAGGAGCGATTGGTAGCTGAACCGGTTGAAGGTTGACCCGTTCATAAATCCGCTCCGCGACGACCCGCGATTCAAGGATTTAGTGAAGCGAATGGGTTTGCCGGAATGAATGTGAAAGAAGATGAATAAAGAACTATCAGCCAACACCACTCTTTCGCATTACCGCATCATCCGAAAACTCGGCGCGGGCGGCATGGGCGAGGTTTACCTGGCGCAGGACACTCGGCTCAATCGCAGAGTTGCTTTGAAGATACTGGCTGAAGAGATCGCTTCACGGCAGCAGCGCATGCAGCGCTTCGTGCAAGAAGCGCAGTCTGCCTCGGCACTCAATCACCCAAACATCATCACCATTTACGAGATTGATCAAGCTGATGCCGTTCACTT
>JACDCK010000197.1 GCA_013817595.1 Pyrinomonadaceae bacterium
TATGTTAATGGCATTATAGCCCGCCGGGTTATCAACTACCTCAAGGACCATGGGTATAAGGACTCATTGGCCAAATTAGCTCATGAGGATCGAGGTCGTGGTTACCGCTTCTCTCTTTGGGATCACCACTCAAACATGAAGCGGCTTACCCAGGAAGACGTATTCATGCAGAAAGTAAACTACCTGCACCAGAATCCGGTTCGAGCCGGATTGGTTGAGCAGGCTAAAGACTATCGTTGGTCAAGTGCAAGGTTTTGGGCCCGAAAGCCGCTGGAAGATGAGCCCCTCGAGATTGACATCGATAAGATTCACTGGAGAGGCGCAGCCTCCCGGGTTGGGAAGTGACGCAAAGGGCTTTGGACAAAAGTAATCGCCGGACTTGACGGACCCGGGTGCGGCTTTGCCGCTTTTCGTTGCGGTAAGCCTGTGGCTTACCGACAAAGGTGGTTCGGCCCGAGGCTACGCCTCAACACGCATCTGAGGCCGAGCCTCGAAAGAGAAAAGGCTTCACGGTAAGCCATAGGCTTACCGCACGGAAAGCGGCAAGCCGGACCAGGCAGCCCTGCTGTCACTTCATTCAACATTAGACGGGCACTCAAGATCAGCAGCCGGCGTTCTCGATCATTCGTTCCGCATGCTTCACCCGCAGCTCGCCGGAAATAAGTTTGGGTAAGAGGGTGTCGCGTAAGCCTGCAAGTGTTTGAGATTCACGCTCATTGGTCTCGATCCGACTATCGAACGGCGCAAGCAACCGCTCAAAGACGTTAACCACCATGCCTGGCGGAGACACGCATGGGAGGCCGTTGAAATCCTTCTTGCTAATCGAGCCAAAAACGGTACCCTCCGCTTCAAAACGGCTCAACACCTCATCAAGGCCCAGCATAAATTGATGCGTATAGGATCGACTGCGGCTCTTGTGTCGAGCTGCCGCAACCCCGCGACCGATGGCGCAGTCCTCTAACGCCATGTTGATATCGCCTACGGGCGCTCGAACGCTGATAAGCGTGTCGCCGGCCTTAGCAAACCTTGTAGGGGCCGTGCAATACACCCGCAGGTTGGGAAACCGAAAAGTAAAATCCGCGCGACCTTGGTAGAAGGGAAGCCCATCGCCGACTTCGTTATAGGTTTCGCCCGGCGGCGATTGTCCCATTGTCAGGTCGAACTCTTCATCCACGCGCTGCACCACCCACCCCTTTGGGATTTCACCAAGTTCTGAATCCTCGAACGAATCCGGGAACATGTCGGCGAGGGGTTTTGGGAGGCCGGGGTCACGGTCTTCGGCCTTGGCGCGGACAGGGTCGAAGTCCACGAACCACGACTTGAAAAGCGCCCGCGTGATCGCCTCCAGCGTTTCATTCATCCGCCGGTTTAGTTCGATCTTGTCGTCCAACGTGCCGAGAATTTGCGCGATAGCGCGTTGAATAGGGAGCGACGGCAGCGGAAGTCGAAATGACTCGATGTGGCCTTTCGTAATCGCTCGCCGAGAACCTCCTGCATTGAAGGACTCAATGTAGGACTTAACGTCTGGGTGCGTTAGAAACGATAGAACATAGCCAGCATCCGCGCGCTGGGTGTCGACGCGGATGATTGAGACGTGTTGGTTTACGCAAGCGGGAAGAACACACTTTGGTACCACGCAGGCGCGCCCGAAAGTGATGCCGTCACCGGTGATGTTAAGAAGAATGTCACCGGGTTCGAGAGCCACGCCACGGAGTCCGTCCGCCTGTTCGTCGGAAATGAACGCGAGCCCATCGTGGTCGAAGCGGCGGTCGAAGACGTTTTGGCTTCGCACGAGAGCGAAGCGTGCGCGACTTGGCAGATAAGTGTCTGATCCTCCTCTTGGTGTTGCCCCCGAGCCGATCTTAGTAGCAATCTCAGCAAGCGAGACCACCTGCCAACGAATGTCGTGATCGATGGGTGTATCAGGTCCCATACCCAAGCTCCTTGAGGTTCGCGGCAATCATAGTGTCAAGCTTCGTGGCTTCAGCCTGCTGCCGGCGCAGCGTTGCAGTGAGCACCTTCATCTTCTCGTCAAATGCCTCACCATCATCCTCCTGCGCCTCGGCTCCTACGTAACGTCCCGGTGTTAGCACGTATCCATGCTTGCGAATATCGTCAACCGTTGCGGCCCTGCAGAAGCCGGGAAGGTTAATGTAGTTGTCAATTGCAGATTGCCAATTGCCGATTGAATCACCCCGCCAGACATGATACGTGTCTGCGATCTTCGCAATGTCTTCGTCGGTCAGTTCGCGATGCACGCGGTCGATCATCGAACCCAGCTTGCGCGCGTCGATGAAAAGCGTCTCACCGCGACGATCGCGGAAGCGGCCATTATTCTTGTTGCGTGCCAGAAACCAGAGACAGACCGGAATCTGCGTGGAGTAGAAGAGCTGGCCCGGCAGAGCCACCATGCAGTCCACCAGATCCGCTTCGATGATGTTCTTCCGTATTTCTCCCTCGTTTGACTGATTCGAAGACATCGAACCATTGGCGAGCACGAAGCCTGCGAGACCTGTCGGCACGAGGTGGTGGATGAAGTGCTGCACCCAGGCGTAGTTGGCGTTGCCGGTGGGCGGCACGCCGTAGACCCAGCGCTTGTCATCCTTCAAGAGTTCACCGCGCCAGTCGCTGTCGTTGAAAGGCGGATTCGCCAGCACGTAATCGGCTTTGAGATCTGGATGCTGGTCGTTGTGAAAAGTATCGCCATGCGCGATCTGCGCATCGATGCCGCGAATCGCCAGATTCATCTTCGCCAGCCGCCAGGTTGTGTAGTTCGACTCCTGCCCGTAGATCGAGATGTCGCCGATCTTGCCGCTGTGAGCCTCGATGAACTTTTCGCTCTGCACGAACATTCCGCCCGAGCCGCAACAGGGATCGTAGACCCGGCCCTTGTACGGCGCGAGCATTTCGACCAACACCCGAACTACGCGCGACGGCGTGTAGAACTGGCCGCCGCTCTTACCCTCGGCGCTGGCGAAGCGCGCGAGGAAGTACTCGTAGACGCGGCCTAAGGTATCCTTGGAACGATCGGCCGAGCTGCCGAGGGCGATGTCGCTCACGAGGTTGATAATTTGCCCAAGTCGCTGCTTGTCAAGGCCGGCGCGCCCGAAGTCTTTCGGCAGTACGCCTTTCAGCGATGGATTGTCGCGTTCGATCGCTGTCATCGCGTCGTCGACAAGAGTGCCGATGGCCGGCTGCGGCGCGCTCGCCTTCAGATGTGACCAGCGTGCTTCCTTCGGCACCCAGAAGATGCTTGCTGCGCGATACTCGTCAGGGTCTTCTGGGTCGGCTCCTTCAGCCTTCTGAGCTTCGAGCTCTGCATGCTTCGCCTCAAAGGCGTCAGAGATGTACTTGAGGAAGATCAGGCCGAGAACGACATGCTTGTACTCGGCCGCGTCCATGTTGTTGCGCAGCGCGTCAGCGGCAGCCCAGAGCTTCGCTTCGAAACCCAGGTTGGCGCCGGTGTCGTTCTTGCCGTTAGCGGTCTTCTTTGCCTTTGGCACAGATTGCTCCTACGGGTGGGAAGGTTAGAGTCATGATGCTCGCGAATTCAGGCTGCTGGAGATTGCTATCACTGGGAGCGAGGTACTCGAACAGTCTAAATATCACAGTCGGAAAGGTGACAATCAGAGACAAAAGTCTAGCATTTAGACCGAAGTGTGTACACGGCAGCGGCTGTCCAGTGGGCCGTGGGAAGAGCGAACCTGAAGCATCAACTGACTCCCGATTTGTTGGACCGTCGTCCCTGTCAACGCCGGCCACTGCCTCCGCCTGGCTCTGTCCTTAACCGATGATCCTCCAAGGCTCGATCGGTGATGGTGTTGAGGTTTGTTCGGGCGTAGGCGCGATATTTTTCCAGTGGTCTGACTCCAGGGTTTCGTCGGCGAGGAGTTGAAAACCGTTCTCGACAAGGAACGTGGAGCGGGCCATTTGTGCGAAGAGAATACACTGGTTTGGTGTTAGACCTACCGGCATCTTTAGCATTTCCAGCGCGGTCATTCGGCACCAATCGTTTGGTGTCTCACGACTGTCGGCGGCGGCCTTTTCAATCCTCAACCAGTCTTCTTCAGTGACACGAAAGCTGATGATTCTGGACATCTTGGGACTTTTCATGAGCGTTACATCCTTTCTCTTGCGAACGTATACAAACGTCAGTCAAGCCGCGTGCGGTGTATACGTCCCGCGTGCGGTGCATGCGTCGTGCGTGCGGTGTATACGGGATGTATGCGTTTGTAAACAAGAGTCTGTATCTCCTTCACTCGACGCGTTTACATTTGCATACGTGATGTGTGCTTTGTAAACAATTTGTATGCGTGCGTATACTTGACGCGAAAAACCGTAGGGGTGACGTGTCAAGAAAACTTCAGGTGCATAGCGCCTCGTTCCGCTAGTTGCTACTGAGTGGTTACTTCAAACGTCGCACACGGACCAGTCTCATCCCACCCCTTTCGCCTCCAATGGTGCGATGCATCGACGCCCGTTTTGACAGTGCCGCGTGTAAGGAAACCAGCGACTCAGCGTCTCTGAAGGAACTCCTAGTTCGCACTGACTGCGGGAGGACACGTTATTTGACCTTCGAGGAGGAGGCAAAGCTCTTCGAACAACTTGAAGGCCATGAATGGGTACAGCGAATCGTTACAATGGCGATTAATACTGGAATGAGGCAAGGAGAGATTTTCAATCTCACCTGGTTCGACGTGGATTTCCCGCGAGGTGTGATTCACATCAGTGTTTCCAAGAACGGTAAAGACCGTTTCGTCCCGATCAATCAGACGGTTCGTAAGATGTTGGAAGGACTATCGCAAACAAGTGAATATGTCTTTCCGAGTCCGAAGACGGAAGGGCGTCTTATCGATGTTAAGTTCCGTTTTGATAAGGCGAAGAATGATGCAGGACTCAGAGACTTTCGTTTTCACGACCTGCGTCATACAGCCGCTAGCCGCATGGCGGACGGCGGAGCTGATGCGTTCGCGTTGGCTGAAATCTTCGGATGGTCTGATGTTCGAATGGCTCTGCGCTACACCCACTCGACAGACGAGGCGAAGCGCCGAGCAGTTGAAAATTTGGTCAGGCCCGTTGGACCAAGTGACGAATCGGTGACAAATGAAAAAGGCAGGGTTGCGGTCCTGCCTTAAGTTGTTGATTTAATTGGTGGAGCAGAGGAGGGTCGAACTCCTGGCCTCCGCATTGCGAACGCGGCGCTCTGCCAAACTGAGCTACTGCCCCACGGACCTGAGAATACAGTTTCAAGT
>JACDCK010000198.1 GCA_013817595.1 Pyrinomonadaceae bacterium
GAGCAATCCGTGGATAGTGACGCTCCGGGGCGCATATCGCGGAGAGCCTTCCGATACTCGCCCCTCTCACCCGGAAGCCGGGCCGGGGACAAGATTTAACCCGTTCAGTACTCCAGGTTTTCTTTTTGGCACCCTGCCTCAGATTTTTTTCGGCAATTCACTGACGGCTTCAAATCTGAACCAGAAATATACTTCATTCACAGCCAACGCAAACAAACTCTTCGGCGACCATGATGTGAAATTCGGATGGAATTTCCTGCGGACAAAAGTTGACGGACTTCTGCCGCGGGTTTTGAATAGTCAGGTCTTTTCCTCGGTCAACGACTTTGCTCAGTTCGGACCTGTAAACGGCGGCATTTCTTTACTCGCATCATTTGGAGGAATCACGCCTGAGGATGACGAGATTCATCTGCGGAACAATTATAACGGGCTTTTCGTGCAGGATGATTGGAAACTGCGGAGTAACCTGACCGTCAATCTCGGACTGCGCTGGGAGCACGACTCCGAATTCGAGGCCAAGCGAAACTTCGCGCCGCGTTTGGGTGTCGCCTGGGCCGTAACGCCGAAGACCGTCGTGCGGGCAAACTTCGGCGTGTTTTACGATCAGTTCCGGTTGGCACTGGCGAGCAATGTTCCTTCATTCGGCGGAGCTAATCAAAAACTTCAACAATTATTGTTATTCCCGCGAGGATTATACGGATCCCCATCTTTCGTTTCCAGTGCCGGCCTCTTGCTTCTTGGAAGCGGTCCGTGCTTATCGAACGCCTTTACCGGCAATCTGACCGACGCGCAGATCACCGCCGCCGGATTGAGATGTCCGTTGAACCCGTCGTTACCGTTTATCGGAGTGGACAGGCTCAACAACGTGGTCGCGCCCGGACGTGCCCCGATTCCGGCCGGCACGGTTATTACCGCCAGCAACGTGCAGAATCTTACGGGGCTGACACCGGATCAGTATGCGGCGCAAGCCAGCGCGGCCGTCGGACAATCGGCAGGATACTTCGTCTTTGGCCCGTTCGGGGTATTGAATAATCCCATTTTACCCCCGCAGGGTGCTCCCGTCACGATTGACGGTACCTTCAAGACTCCGCATACGCTTGGCTTCAGTATCGGCGTGCAGCGTGAGATCACAAAGGATATGGTAGTGGAAGTGGATTACCACCACCGGAACATGCGTAATCTTCTGGGTGTCAGGGCGAGCAATCTAGCCTTCAGGGCGCGTGTTGCAGGTCAGGAGCGCAGCTTGGACCCTCCAGGGGCTACAGAACAAATCATCAGTTACGGTCCGTTCTACGAAGGCAACTACGACGCGCTGATCGTCAGCTTCAATAAGCGGTTCAGCCGCCGCTTTCTGCTTGGGGCAAATTATACCTTTGCCAATGCTACCGACAATTCGGAAGGGATTTTTGCGTCACCTTCGGACAGCTTCATCGGAACAGTGCCGGAAGTGACAGAATCGTGTCAAACACCAGCACCGTGTACGCAACAGAACAACCGAAACGGCTCTTTCGCCAGCAGGAACGGCAACTTCGTTGCACAGGCGGGAACATTTTCAAATGGTCCTGACCTTGATAAGGGTCCGTCCGATTTGGCAGTGAAACATATCTTCCAGATCAACGGGCTGGTGGAGCTTCCGTTGAAATTTCAGGTCAGCGGCATCTTCCGGGCGCAGAGCGGCTTTCGTTTCAGCCGTACTGCTACGGGCTTTGTAGATCCCGACGGTAACGGGTCTGTCGTCGGCAGAGATCTTGGGCCCGGCGCGGGGCGTAATGCCTTCACCGCTCCCGCCTTCGTCAATCTCGATATGCGATTTACCAAACGTTTCGACATCGGCGAGCGGGTAAAGGTGGATCTCTTTTTCGAGTTCTTTAATCTGCTGAACCGTCAGAACCCAGCCGCGGTCTTTCAGCAACAGAACATTGCGCAAAATCCTGTCGGCTCGATATCGCAGGTGTTGCCCGGACGGGAAGGCCAGGTCGGATTCAGGATCGCGTTCTAGGGATAAGCGAGCAGCAAGCAATAAGCAGGGAAAGCAGGTTTGTTTTGGCTCCCTATTGCTTACTGCTCGCTTTCCTTTATTTGGACGATCTAAGTGAATGCTCAAACGAATTGGGTGACGACCCTTCTAGACAACTGATCTTATATTTCGCGCTTCAAACGCCAATCTAACCAGGGGCTAGATGTATGAAACATTGGAATCAGTCGAGTTTGTCGTTGACGAATCCGGTAAAGCCTCAAGCATGATTCTCCATCAAGGGGGACGAAAGCTGCCTGGAAAGAGAATCAACTAAAGCTAAGAACTCTGCATACTAAAGTTTGCCGAACATCATCGGGCTGGACTCCCTTCCCTGAATTAAGCCGTTATCTGCCTGACAAAAGAAGGCACAAGAAAATATGTGTAAATCCGCAATGACTACCTTTCGTAAGCTGCTGGCTCTAACGCTCATCCTTGCGCTGCCCGTCATGGCAGCCGCGCAAGGGCAACGACCCGGATCACGACCACGAACATTCGACGTGATTATTAGGGGCGGCACGGTCTATGACGGCACGGGTCGCGCGCCCGTGCGCGCCGACGTTGGGATCAAAGGCGACTTCATCGTCGCCGTCGGCAATCTCAAACGAGCCACCGCCCCGACAATCGTTGATGCCAGGGGGCTGGCAATCGCGCCGGGCTTCATCAACATGCTCTCGTGGTCAACCGAATCTTTGATTGTTGACGGACGTTCGCAGGGCGAGATACGTCAGGGTATAACCACGCAAATCTTCGGCGAAGGCTGGTCTATGGGACCGCTTAACGAGCGTCTGAAGCAGCAGATGATCGCCGAGCAGAGCGATTATAAGTTTCCCGTCGAGTGGACGACTCTCGCGGAGTATTTAATTTTTCTTGAGCGGCGCGGCGTCTCGCAAAACGTCGCGTCGTACATCGGCGCGGCGACGATTCGCCAGTACGTTTTAGGCGAGGCGGACGTGCAGCCGACGCCCGCGCAGCTCGCGGAGATGCGCGAGTTGGTTCGCCGCGAGATGGAAGCGGGGGCGTTAGGCATCGGCTCATCTTTGATCTACGCGCCCGCGTTTTACGCCAAGACCGAAGAACTGATTGAGTTGTGCAAGGTCGCTGCCAAGTACAAGGGCAAATACATCTCGCATATGCGGAGCGAGGGCAATCAACTGCTTGAAGCCGTCCGTGAGTTGATCCGCATCAGCCGCGAAGCCGGACTGCCCGCCGAGATTTATCATTTGAAAGCAGCAGGTCAAAGCAATTGGTCAAAGATGGACGAGGTCATCGCGCTCGTCGAAGACGCGCGCCGGCAGGGGCTGAAGATCACTGCGGACATGTACACCTACCCGGCGGGCGGGACGGGGCTGACCGCGTGCTTGCCGCCGTGGACGCTCGACGGCGGTTACGACGCGCTGTTTAAGCGACTGCAAGACCCGACCACCCGCGAGAAGATTAAAAGAGAGGTGACGACTCCGACCAACGAATGGGAGAATCTTTATCTCGCCGCCGGTACGCCCGAACGCATCATCCTCAGCAGTTTCAATTCCGATAAACTTAAACCGCTCATGGGCAAGACGCTCGGCGAAGTGGCGCGGACGAGCGGCACAGACCCCGTGGTCACGATTATGGATTTGATACTTGAGGATCGTTCGCGCGGCGGGGCGATCTATTTTTTGATGTCCGAAGAGAACATCAAAAAGCAGATTCGATTGCCGTGGGTCTCGTTCGGTTCTGACGCCGCGTCAATGGCTACTGAAGGAGTCTTCCTCAAGTCTTCAACGCACCCGCGCGCCTACGGCAACTTCGCGCGCCTGCTCGGAAAATATGTGCGCGAGGAGAAAGTGATCCCGCTCGCCGAAGCAGTGCGCCGACTCACAGGCTTGCCCGCGACGAATCTCGGACTTGACCGTCGCGGCTTTCTCAAAGAAGGCATGTTCGCCGACGTGGTCGTGTTCGACCCGCAAACGATTGCCGACCGCGCCACGTTCGAGAAGCTGCATCAATATTCGGTCGGCGTCCGGCACGTCTTCGTCAACGGCGTGCAAGCGTTGAAAGACGGCGAACACACCAACGCGAAACCCGGACGCGCGCTCTGGGGACCGGGAAAGATTCGCTGATGACAAAGGACGAGCATCTTTCGTTTAGACGGAGCAGCCAATGGAAATAGTTAGGAGCAGACAGAAATAAAGGTTGGGGAACGGGTAGTTATGTCCACAAGAATCACCCGCCGCAAGCTGCTGGCACTCGCCGCGCAGGCGACGACTGTCGCCTGTGCGAGTGGGTTTTTCGTCATCGAGTCAGCCGGCATAACTCAAAATGCGGAGGCGAACGCGAAGTACAAAGATGTATTTGAAGCTTTAGACAGCTTCGTCAAGCAATACATGCGGGAGATGAATTCGCCAGGCATGACGCTGGTGCTGGCAAACCGGGACGGGATATTACGCGCCGCGACTTACGGCTTCAGCGATCTCGAGCGGGGGCTGAACGTCAAGCCGGAACAACTTTTTCACATCGGCTCGATCAGCAAGTCGTTCACCGCCATCGCGCTGCTCCAATTACGCGAAGAAGGCAAACTGGATTTGCATCAGCCCGTTGTCGAATATCTGCCATGGCTGAAGATCGAGACGCAGTACGCGCCCATTACTACGCATCACCTGCTGACGCATTCCGCGGGGCTGCCCGGCAACGTGTCGATCTTTCTTTCCGACTCGGCGGCGAAGCACAAAACAGGTTTCGCTCCCGGCGAGCATTTCCATTACTGCAACTTGGGCTATCACATTTTGGGCCACCTGTTGAGTACACTCGACAATCGGCTCTATGGCGAGTCCATCCGCAAGCGCATCCTTGCGCCGCTGGGCATGAACGCCACCGAGCCTACCATCAACGGTGACATCCGCGACCGCACGGCGCGGAACTACATGATCTATCATGACGAGCGCCCGTACCCGCGCTACGGGAAACTCGCCGAGGCTCCACAACTCATCTTTGAGAAGGGATCGGGCAGCATCGCCTCCACCGCGCGCGACATGGGTCTCTACGTCAACATGCTGGCGAATCGCGGCAGAGGGGCGAAGGGGCGCGTGCTCTCGGAAGAGAGTTTCAGCCTGTTCGTCAAACCACACATCAAGGCCAAAGATTTCGGGCCGACCGCCAGCTACGGCTACGGTCTAGCCATCGATCAGTTGGACGGGCATACAATCGCGCGCCACACCGGCGGCATGGTCTCATTCATGTCAGCCATG
>JACDCK010000022.1 GCA_013817595.1 Pyrinomonadaceae bacterium
CTTCAGGAGCGGCCCTTTACTCTCCACACCAGCGAGCATGTGATCCACGCCGAAACGCTAATAATCGCATCCGGTGCTTCGGCGAAATGGTTGGGTATTCCCGGTGAAGCCAAAGTTCCAGATGGCTTGGGCGGTAATGGAGTTTCCGCCTGCGCCACCTGCGACGGACCGCTCCCGTCGTTTCGCAACAAACCGCTGGTAGTAGTCGGCGGCGGCGACACCGCGATGGAGGAAGCAACATTTTTGACTCGCTACGCCTCGCGCGTTTATGTGGTTCATCGCCGAGATAAACTGCGAGCGTCAAAGATCATGCAGGAGAAGGCTTTTCGTAACCAGAAACTCGAGTTCATCTGGGACACTGCCGTTGAGGAAATCCTGGGCACTCCGGCTGACGGAGTAACTGGTGTTCGGCTGCATAACTTAAAAGCCGGCGAGGAGCGTATTTTTCCATGTTCAGGCGTCTTCATTGCCATTGGCCACAAACCAAACACCGATTTATTCAAGGGACAGATTGAAACGGATAAAGTCGGGTACATCAAGACGTCAGGCCGTTCAACGGCTACAAATATTCCTGGTGTGTTTGCATCCGGAGACGTGCAGGACTCTGTTTATCGTCAGGCTGTAAGCGCTGCCGGAACCGGGTGCATGGCGGCGCTCGACGCCGAAAGGTTCCTGGACCATCTTCCGGTGATGATGCCCTCTGGCGAAGAAGTTACCATCGAAGGCGAGCACATAACTCCTGACCACGAAGCCATAATCACACCCGACGGCCATATCATTCCCAACAAGATTGAGTGTGCGGCTCCTGGAGACTAGTCTGCTACAGCAGCACAATTGAATCGTCTCGTTCGCGGCGCGGCGACCGGGACGGTGTAGCGATGTGCTGGGATTGAGGTATCTCAACATTATTAGGACAGACCTCGCAGTAGCGGCCGCGCCGTTTCCTACGATCCTCACACTCGTTGCATTCAAGCGCCTGGCCCACTTCTCGCAAAGCATCCAGCAAGGGCACCAGAACCTGCCCGCGCTCAGCAAGCGCATATTCGATGTGCGGAGGGTTACCGCCGAAGTCTGTCCGTTCGAGCAGTCGGTCTTTTGCCATGTCGCGCAGCCGACCCACGAGAGTGCGACTACTGATCGGCTCGAGGTTGGAGTGGAGCTCCATGGTCCGTTTTGGTCCGGTGGCTAAATCTCGAATGATCAGCATCGTCCACTTATCGCCGATCATCTGCAGCGCACCGGCAATTGGACAGCCATCAAGATCGCGTCTTCGCACGCTTTAACCGCTCCGTGTGGTCTAGAAGCGACTAGTGTTCGGACTAGTCGCCGGGGCTCGACGCTACCATCCGTACTAAGCCCGCAGGTTGATCTTGTAAGTCTTAATCTTCGAATTCAGCGTTGTCGCATTCATTCCCAACAGTCGGGCCGCTCGCGACTGATGACCGCCGGTCCGCTCCAGGGCCCTCCGAATAAGATCGATCTCAAAGCGGCGCACTTCGTCGTAGAAATTTACACCGCGTCCGAGATCCTGTACTGCGGTGGTACTGGCGCCGTCGTGGGAGCCGGCCGCTACAGACTGTGGATCGCTAATCTCAGCGCGCAAACATTCGCGAGTTATTTCATCGCCAGGAGCAATCACCACGGCGCGCTCGACCGTATTCTCCAGCTCACGCACATTCCCGGGCCAGGAATAAGCTTCGAGCAAGGCCAACACATCAGGAGCTAAGTGTTCGGATACCTGGCGCCCATTTTCTTCGTTGTACTTTCTTATGAAATGCTGGGCCAACGCCAAGATGTCCTCGCGACGATCGCGCAATGGTGGCAATTCAATAGGCACAACCGCGAGACGATAGTACAGATCTTCGCGAAAGGTTCCTTGCTTGACTGCTTCTTTCAGCTCAATGTTCGTCGCCGCAATGATGCGGACATCGACTCGCCGGGGTGTCGTGTCACCGAGCGCGGTAAACTCGCGTTCCTGGATGACGCGCAGGAGACGCACCTGCGTTTCAGGCGGAATGTCGCCAATCTCGTCAAGAAATATCGATCCCCCGTCGGCAACTTCAAAAAGACCCTTCTTCACTGCCACCGCGCCTGTAAAGGCGCCGCGAGTGTGACCGAAGAGTTCAGACTCCAGCAGTTCGGAAGGAATGTTCGAGCTGTTAACAGTAACGAAGGGCTTCCCGGCGCGCGGGCTCGCTTCGTGGATCGCTTTGGCGATTAATTCCTTTCCGGTACCACTCTCTCCCGTGATCAGAATTGTAGATCGGGCGGGCGCCACTTGTTCCACCAACCGAAATACCTCTTGCATTACGTCTGAACGCCCAACGATGGCTCCGCGGTCGACGGACCGGCTCATAGCGCGTCTCAGGCTTAGCCGCTCCTCCTCCTTGCGCCGTCGCTTTATGCCTGCGGCAATCGTTGCGGTGATCTGTTCATTTTGGAAGGGTTTGCGTATACAACCGAAAGCACCTCGCTCCCATGCGGCAATGGCGGTGTCAAAGGTTGCGTAAGCGGTGATCATGATAATCACCGCGTCGGGATCCGTCTTAAGCAATTCTTCCAGCGCACGCAGGCCGCCAATTCCAGGCATCGAGACGTCCAGAAGTACCACGTCATAAGAGCGCCGCCCGTATGATTCGAGTCCTTCTTCGCCAGTCTTAGCCAGGTCAACTCGATATCCTTCCGCGGAGAGAAGCGTCTCTAGAACGTCGCGCATTATCTCTTCGTCGTCAACAACAAGTATCGAGCCTTTCTTGGCCATACGTCTTTCTGTCTTCAAGGTGAATTTTCGCGCGCCACTGCCGGCGATCTTCAGTTGGCCCAGATTTTAACTGTCAGCTTCCGCTGCATGTCACGACAAGACTGAAGTTCGAGGGACTCCCTCCGCAACAGCAGGTTAGTGTAGGTGAGATCAGAACATAAAACAAAAGTCAGAGGCAAAGCAGCAGTGTCGCTGTTTGCTCCTGACTCTGGTGCGGTGTCCTGCTCTGTTTAGTCGCCAACTGCCTGCAACCGAGTGCGACCATTCGCTGTGGGTAAAGTGATGCGGAAGGTGGTGCCACACCCAGGGGTGCTGTCCACGCTGATGTGGCCGGAGTGCTCCTGAACGATTCCATAGGAAACGGCCAGCCCCAACCCGGTGCCGCGACCGACGCCCTTGGTGGTGTAGAAGGGATCGTAAATCTTCGCCACATTCTCAGGTGCAATTCCCACCCCGTCGTCGGCCACTTCAATAAGCAGGGCGTCACCCGCAGTGGCCGCGGTGGAGATCGTGATTCGTCCCCCATCGGGTATCGAGTCGCGCGCATTCAGCAAGAGATTGGTGAAAATCTGCTGTAGCTTGCCGCTGTTGCCAAACACTTTCGACGAATCCGGATCGTAGGCGCGCACAATCTCAATTCGACTTCCTCGCATTTGCGGCTCCAGCAGTTGGAGCGTATCGTCAAGCACCCGACGGATGTCTACTTCGGCAAACTCAGTGGCGCTGCCACTGCGCGAAAAATTGAGCAGATTATTCACGATATTCGTGGCGCGTTCAGCCTGCCGACGGACCTTTTGCAACAGCGCGTGCTTGGGATCGGTGTCCGGCAACATCCCTAGCAGCATTTGCGTGTACGACGAAACACCGGTGAGCGGCGTGTTCACTTCGTGAGCTACGCCGGCGGCGAGCAAACCAATCGACGAGAGTTTCTCGCGTTGCTGCAACTGCTCTTCGAGCCTTATGCGGGAAGTGACGTCTTCAACCACAACCAGCACGCCTGTCTGCCCTTGCGAATCCTGCAGCGGCGCTATTGCAATGTTGAGCACCAGCGTCCGGCCGGCGCAGGTAGCCGTGTGGATTTTGTAAATATTGCGAATCTCCGTCTGCCGCCACCGTTCAACACCAAGCACCTGCCATAATGTCTCGGCAAAGTCCTCAGAGAACAGATCCTGCACGTGCTGGCCAATTGCCTCATCGCGCTTGATGTTCAGGATGTACTCCAGCGCGGAATTGAGGCGCGTCACTTTACCCTGGAGGTCAACTGCTACAAGGCCGACATTGATGGACTCGATGATTGATTCGTTGAACTCTTTCAGGAGCTTCAATTCCGAAGCGCGCTCTTGCTGTTCCTGATAGAGCAGACTGTTCTCGATGGCCACCGCGACATATCCGGATACTGTGCGCAGGATCTCGACGTCTTCCGATGAAAGTAAGGCGCCATCGGCCGACCGACCCAATCCGATTACCGCCACCATGCGGCCCCGCACAACACAAGGCACATAGTAGTGAAGAGCGCGTCGTACAAAGCCGGTGGTGTCGGGAGACAGATCGAGATCGTCGGTCCGGACCACACCGTTTTCGGCAGACCGGATGCGGATCATCTCGCGAAAGTCGGGGGGCACTACCATTTCAGAAGAAAGGCCCACTGCACGGGCCAGGTGATATCCCGATGGCGCTGTCCGGTCCTCTACGAAAATCGCAACCCGGCCTACGTTCATTACCTCCTGCAAGCGGCTGATCAGCGAATCGAGCAGGGGATCGAAAGCGGTGGTCGCCGAGAGGGTGCGGCCAAAATCGAGCAGGCTATGGCGCATGTCATAGCGCTCTCCATAGAACAGCCGGTCGGTTCGCTCCTGAAGAAAGTTTTTTACGGGTGCCGCAATCATGACAATCGCAGCCATGGCTACGATTGCCACCACTACGCGAAACGTAATCTGCCCCGAGGTAAAGCTAAAGCTTTCGTCTCCCCCCAGCGCGTAGAGGCCGGCGAGGTACACTACCGAACCAATCATTAAGGCGATCGCCAGAGTTGTGAGTGCGTAGACAAAGACGCGACGAACCACCAACTCGACGTCCATCAAGCGGTAGCGAATAACTGAATAGCCAAATGCAAGGGGAATCAGAATCAGTGGCAAGACCGCGGCATCAGTCAACCAGGGGTCACTTTGTGCGCCAAAGAGATAACTAACCGCATACAGCAAAGTGAAGGGAGCAATTGCGAGCAAGGAACCCCACACAACCCATTTCAGCTGTTGGCGCACTACGGCGCTTTTCGCCCTGACCCAGGTCCTCACTAGCAACGCGGTACTCGCAATCAGCGCGGTCACAAAGTGGAAGAAGCTGAGCTTCCAAAACAAGACGAAGAACGATTCAGATACAACTGGAATGTGTCGCAGGAAGGGAATGCCCCCCGCCAAAAAATCGCGAAGGTAGATAAAGCTGGCCAGCAGGAGCAGAACCGTGGCGGGCATGTAAATTACAGCCGTGCGCCAGCGCCGCCCGGTGAACACGTGCTGTCTCGAAGGATACACTGCACAAAAGTGCAAAAAGAGAGGCGGGAACAGAATGAAAGCCGCATTCCTCAGAAAAGCGATTGCCAGATCCAGGTCTCTATAACTGCCTACCGGCGTATAGAAGTGAAAAACAAAAGCTGCCAGGCAAAGCGACGCGAAATGCAGAGCAAACGGCGCCCGGCCCCCTTGCTTGAAAAGCACAAAGAAACCGACGAAGAGATAGACCATACCAATCAGGTTGATGTAGAGATCGCGGGGTGTCCATTTGTGGGTCGCATCCAGATTGTCCAGGTCTGCGAAGTATAGGCGACTCTCTTCAGGGTAGGAGGGCCGTTCGATGAGGTAATGAAGCTGTCCCCCCACACTTGCTTGATCCAAATACATCTGGACGTCTTTCGCATGCGCGACTTCATCTCTTCTGACGCCATCCAGGCTAACAGCAATCAACCGGTCGCCAGGCAGAATCCAAGCTCGGGCGCCAGAGGAGTTTGGCTCCACAGTCTCAGCCAGGATTCCCTGCCGGGTATCGACCCATCTCACTCCATCCCAGGGAGGCGTGTCTCGTCGGGACCGCTGGGCAAAATTAAGGACCCCGGCCGCAACAAGAAGAGCTGCCGCGATCAGCACCATCCAGGTTCCAGTTGTAAGAACTGATCTTTTCACAGTTTCAAACTTCCCGGCTCGCGCAAAAACCTCCGATCCCGAGTTGGAAAAGCAAGGTATGTTCCCAAGGTCTTCCCATTGCTGCTATCTAAGACGCCGATGAGCCTTGCTCATTGAAACTACGTCCCTGGCTCGAATACATTGGACCTATGGCGCCTAAGTCGCTCCGGCTTAACAATCACGAAAAAAAGCTGCCCGGGAAGCGCAACTCCGCTTAATTCAATATTTCGTAGTTTTCCATGATTTTGGAGAAACCGGGTCGGGGTGGGTAACGAAAAGGGGGCGTTAGGTCGAAGACAGGGAGTCTCTGCCCACTGCTTAAATCTACCTCCCTTTCTTCTAAAACCTGACGGAGATGCCACCTCGGACCGACCGGCGCCCGGTCAGCAGTTGCGTAAGTATCTCTCTATTTTCCGTGGTTGTCTGAGCGTCTAATAGGTTTCGAGCATCGAGCACGGCTTCGGCTCTAACCGGCAGACCGAAGCTCGGCAAGTCTTGCGTAATCTGAATGCTCAATGAGGGGTCGTAGACTCCTAGTCGTCCGGCAAATGGGTCGATAGCAAAAACAGTTGCATCAGGCGAGAAACGCAAAACTGTGCGTACGTGGGTTCCCGTACCAAAGACTGCGCCAAGTTGCAGTGCACCAGTCTGGAAAAATCCATTGGAGAAGACTTCGCCTGGGCTCGAAAGGTCAAACGGAGACAACTGCTGACCCTGACCGAAGGAATATCCCGCAGAGGCAGTCCAATGGCGACTCAAACGCCGGGTGTAAACCACCCTTACTCCTTTCGAGTTCCCCTCGTGGTTCGCGACGTTGATTAAAGCTTCGCCGGTAGTACCCGAATAGGCCGATAGTGGCGTGCTCAGAAATCCAACTCCCCGTCCTGAGGTGGTATCAAAGAAGGCTGTGGCCTCAACATTCGAGTTGTTATCAATAACGCGTTCCACTCCGAATTCGAGCCGGTGGCTTCGCTCCATCACAGCTTGTCCGTCGATGTAAGCAATAGGTCGATTTCCTGATTCAGTGAAAACGACTTGAGTGCCTTCAAATCCCGCGACGCTCTGAGTGTGCTCCTCACCGCCACCCGGAGCGTAAGCCGCTTTCAAGCGTGTACGCGCATCAGTGTCAAACTGAATCCCGAAGCGAGGGGTAAATGAAACCGCGCCACCGGCGCCAATAAATCGCGAGTAGTCCAGACCGAGCACGATTACTATTCCGTCCCTGACAATCCACTCATCTACAGCGCGCACCGAAAATTGCCCCAAGGGGCGATCCTCTATCGCTCCCGCGAGCAGCGGCGAATTCAATAGCATGCCACCAACGCTCATCCCGAGGTGGTGGCGTTCGCCAAGCCGGATGCGACTGCTCGCTTCCAGGCGCTCGGGTGCATTGGGCCCTAATCCCGTTTGGCCGGCGAAAACCAGTTCGATATTGTCAGTAGTGGGAGTTGAAATTGCGAAGTTAAGCCCCAGGTATGCGGGACCGTAGGGATTGTCAGCGAAATAGGATTCTACGACTCCAGTAGCACGCTTTCCGGAATTGGTTGTGGAAACTTCACTCCCCTCAATAGCCGTGGCCGCAAGCGTCTCACTAGTTGCGTTCTCAATTCCCAGCGCGGCCTTGATGTCCGCGTCGTCACCTTCCTGCGCCTGAAAAATCGAACGTCGCGTCTGAGCTGAACGCAAGATCCACCTGACATCCTCGCGATCCTTGCGTCGTTCCGGCAGAGTCTTGCCCGATCCAATCGGTTCGAGATTGAAGCGGTAGACTAACTCCTGAGACGCGCGCACTTCGACAGAAGCAAAAGCGACAGCGTTGAAGCCATCGGCAATAGCGCGGATAGCATAGCGTCCCGGCAGAATCTTTGCGGAAAAACGCCCATCGGATCCGGTCCGCGTCTGCTTGATTACGTCGTTGGCGCCATCCTTCAATAAAGAAATGAGCGCTCCAGACAAGGGATTGCCTGCGTTATCTTTTACCGAACCGGTAATTGTGGCGAGTGTAGCTTTTCCTGCGAGGGTGGGAGGGGCAGCAAAAGAAAACAAGGCCGAGAAAAGAACCAGACTTAAAACTAAACCCAATCCTCTTTTCATGGTTGCAAGACCTCCTAGCGCAAACTCCCACCGGGGAGCGTTTGAGACAAGGGACGCCATCTGTTTGGTCTGCTCAACTTGGAAAGGGCCCCTCTTGAAGTTCATCCTCTTTAGAAAAACAAAGGAACAACTTGCCCTTCAGAAAAGGCGAACCGGTTCAGGCCAGGAGACTTACCCAGAACCACTGAGTAAAGCCTATTCTCTGCCAATCTTCGAAGATCTGTCAACCAAACAGGCCCCTATGCCCCCGTTTGCCGCCCGTTTTCCCGCCATGTTACGATGCCACCTCGAGCCTCCCAAACGTCAGATTTCTGGTTTCAGGTACTTTTGGTTATAACTAAGCATGATCGACGACATCCATACCACCAAACTTCCCAACGGCATCACGGTTTTGTCCGAGCACATGCCCGGCCTAAGGTCGGTGACCGCCGGTATCTGGGTCCGGCGCGGCTCGCGCCACGAATCTGCCGAGTTAAATGGCATTTGCCACTTCATAGAACACTCGATTTTCAAAGGCACAGAACGTCGTTCTGCTCGGGATATTGCCGTCGAATCCGACCGTCTGGGCGGTCAGTTTGACGCCTACACGACCCATGAGATGACTGGCTTTGCCCTAAAGGTTGCGGACAGCAGCCTGCCGGAGGCGTTCGATCTCATTGCGGACCTCATTTCCCGACCGCGGTTTGACCAGGAAGACCTCGAGCGCGAGCAAAAGGTCGTCCTGGAAGAGATGAAAATGGTTGAGGACACGCCGGACGAGTTACTCGGAGAACTCTTCAACGCCGCATATTTTCCGGATCATCCACTGGGGCGGCCCATTGAAGGCACCGAGGAAACAGTTTCCTCTTTTGATCATGCAACCACTTCTGATTTTCATGCCCGCGAGTTCTCGCCTCGAAATCTTGTTGTCGCCGCTGCCGGCAATGTCGAGCACGCTCGGCTAGTTGAGATGGTCGAACGCGGATTTGCCGAAGCGTCTAAGAGCGGGAATCGTTCGGGTTCTCGGCCCGAGACGAACTCCTCGCCCTCACCGGCTGCCCCGATTCTGATTCAGCTAAAGAAAGAGCTCGAACAAGCACACTTGATCATCGCCGCACCCTGGCCCACGGCCCGAAGCGAAAACCGCTATGCCGCGAGCTTGCTCGCCTCTGTAATAGGAGGCGGCACTTCGAGCCGGTTATGGCAAAGGATTCGCGAGGAACGCGGCCTTGCATATTCGGTTGGTGCCGGAGGTAGCACGTTCTCCGACGTGGGAGTGTTTACAATCTACGCGGGCACATCCCCGGAGCATCTTGACGAGGTTCTCGATTTGTCACTGCAAGAACTCCGGCGAGTTGTGAATGAAAGCGTCTCCTCGGCAGAACTGAAGCTCGCCAAGGAGCAGGCGATATCGTCAATCCTGCTGGGTCTTGAATCTTCCAGCTCACGCGCCAGCGCCCTCGCGCGCCAGGAGATCATTCACCACCGGCGTATTTCACCAGACGAAGTTGTTAAGCAGATCGAGGCTGTGGATTGTGAGGAGCTGCTGCAGGTGGCGCGCACGTTCTTTACGACGGGGAACCTCGCTCTTGGTGCGCTCGGAAATCTGAACGGCTTTCACGTAGATCGTTTACGGCTTGAGATCTGACTGAAAGACAACCAACCGACGTGTAGCCGTTTCCCTAATTAGGTGATAAAGTCTGCTCTTGTTTCCCTCTGAGTGCTAGAGCCCTTAAATATGAAACTTTCCGTTCTCGGCAGCGGCTCAACTGGCAATGCGGTTCTGATCGTTGCAGGTGAAACTCGCGTTCTCGTCGACGCCGGCCTAAGCGCCAAAGAGATCGCGCGCAGACTCGCGCACGTCGGTGAAGATGTTCACCGTCTCGACGGCGTTTTAGTCACACACGAACATGGTGATCATGCCGGCGGTCTGCGAGTCTTGCTCAGATCCGTTGACTGCCCCGTTTATATCTCGGCCCAAACGTCCGACGCGTATATCAGTGAGCGAGAAAACGTCGCAAACGATGAACCGCGCAAGCGTGTTGCTGCACTGAGTGATCGCGTGGAGCAGATTGAGTCGAGCAAGGATTTCCGGATTGGCGAGATCGATTTCCATCCCTTTACCATTCCCCACGACGCGGTCGACAACTTTGGGTTCACCGCAACGCACCAGGGTGTCAAGATAGCTACGCTGATGGATTTCGGTCACATCACAACGCTGATTACCGAACAATTACGTGGCTGCGCCGCAATTCTTATCGAATCCAACCACAGCCGTGACATGTTGAAGGCTTGCAACACTTACCCTTGGGAGCTGAAGCAGCGGATTCTCTCCCGTCTCGGTCACCTTTCTAACGAAGACGTCGCTGACTGGCTGCGCGACGGTTTTGATGGGACCGCAGACCATATCGTGCTGGCTCACCTGTCGCAGCGGGCTAATAATCCGTACCTGGCCAAAATCTCAGCCGAAGTGGCGCTACAGGAGCGCTCGCCTCTCTTTCACTCCGACACGCAGATAAGTCTTTCATTTCCCAAGGAGCCGACACCCTGGATCGAGGTGTGAGGAGAGAATGGCGGATGAACGCTGCAACTCGAAATTGAAGTGCCATGAGGTCGATTTATATTTTCGACCAATTCCCTTTCGTTCGGTCTGTTTCGTGCAACTGTTGGTAGTGGTCCTGCTTTCCCTATCGGCGATAGCCTGTGGCTCGAAAGCTGAGCGACGTAGTATCCCCGCGGAAGTTGAAGCTGCAATTAATGCAGTGAGCGAGGATATCGCAACCGACCGCTACGAGAAGATTTACCGCGAAGCCTCTGAGCTTTGGCAGCAGGATGCGAGTCTGGAACAGTCCATTTCAACTTTCAAAACGCTAAAGACAAAACTAGGTAAAATGGAAAATCGGACGGTCCATTCCGCCACGGAGCAGCATAACTCAGGCGGTCCGTTAAAAGGCGACGCGTTTATGATCACCTACCAAACAAAGTTCGAGAAGGGCCAAGGCATGGAAACTTTCACCCTCATCAAGCGCGACAGCCGTTGGCTGCTGGCGAGGTATTTCGTAAATTCGACCGCGCTAAAATGATCCGCGGATTACGCAGATTGCCGGAACCGAAGAAAGTACTGGAGTTGCAGAGTGGTTTTAATGTCTAAGGCTAATCTGTGGTACAAGTCCGTACTTTCTTATTTTTTGAGCAACGCTTTTTGACAGAAACAACGATCCATGCGGGGTCCCCACGCGAGCAGCCCGCGTGGGGTGCTAGGAAATCCCACGAACTAAACACGAACTGCCCCTTCGTGTCTCTTCGTGGAATTTCGTGGATCGCTTCCCTTTGTTGCCGGCTAACGCCGCGATGTGAAATCTGCGTAATCTGCGGATAGATTAATTCATGATCGAACGCTACACATTGCCCGAAATGGGCGGGCTCTGGTCGGAGGAAAACAAGTTCCAGAAATGGCTGGACGTAGAGCTGGCCGTCTGCGAAGTTCATGCGGAGATGGGGACGATTCCTCGTGAAGCGCTCCAGGAAATTAAGTGGCGTGCCAAGTTCTCCGTCGAGCGCATCAATGAGATCGAGAAAACCACAAACCACGATGTGATCGCCTTTACGACGAACCTCGCCGAATCGATCGGTCCGGCCTCCCGCTTTGTTCACTACGGTCTTACCTCTTCAGACGTCGTTGACACCGCCAACGCGCTACTATTGCGAGACGCCTGTGATCTTCTGCTTCAGAAGATCGATGGCTTGTTGACTGTGCTGAAACGGCGGGCGCTCGAGTTTAAGAGTACGCCGCAGGTAGGCCGTACTCATGGAATCCATGCCGAGCCAACCTCCTTCGGAATGACTTTCGCCCTTTGGCATGACGAGATGCGCCGTAATCGCGAGCGTCTGATGCGCGCGCGCGAAACCGTGGCGGTAGGCAAGATTAGCGGGGCCGTGGGCTCTTTCGCCCATCTCGATCCGGTAGTCGAGGAGAAGGTGTGTGCGCGACTCGACCTGCGGCCGGCACCGGTTTCCACACAGATTATCCAGCGCGATCGTTACGCGGAGTTCCTCGGCACGCTGGCAATTATCGCTTCATCGTTGGACAAATTCGCGCTGAATGTCAGGCACTGGCAACAAACAGAAGTGCGCGAAGCGCAGGAGCGGTTCACCGTCGGCCAAAAAGGGTCGAGCGCGATGCCTCACAAACGTAATCCAATCATCTCCGAGCGCATCTGCGGCATTGCCCGAGTTGTCAGGGCAAACTCGCAGGTCGGCCTGGAAAACGTTGCCCTCTGGCACGAACGCGATATTTCACATTCCTCCGCCGAGCGTGTTGTATTACCGGATTCAAGCATTGCGCTTGATTACATATTGCACAAAGCGACTTCGTTGATTGAGGGACTAGTCGTCTATCCCGAGCGCATGCTGGAAAACTTGAATGCGACCAGGGGCCTGATCTTTAGCGGGCAACTGTTGCTGGCTTTGACACGGAAAGGCGTCTCGCGGGAAGTTGCCTACGAATGGGCGCAGCGAAATGCGATGAAAGTCTGGGACGAGGGCAAAGATTTTCAGACACTCGTAAAGGCCGATGCAGACATCAAGGCGCACCTGTCAGTGGAAGAACTTGAGTGCGCGTTCTCACTAACCAGCTATTTGAGCAATGTTGATGCCATCTTTGAGCGTGTATTCGGCGGCAAACTCGACGTTGGCCCTCATCGATGATAACCGGGTTTGGCCCTCATCCTTCGTCGAACTTTATTTGCTAACAATTTTCTCAGCCATATTGCCGATTATCGGGAGCTTGGCCCACTTACCCTGGTAAGCTTTGATTGCAGTTAGGATTAAGCACACGAATAACCCGAGCGGCACGAGCCAGATAAGCAGCCAAACCAGATAAACAAGAATGCTAAATAGCGAGCCCGCGACGTCTCCGGCCGTCGCGGCAATAGCAGCACCGATCAAGGTAAAGATCATGCCAATGAAAACTAAGGCGATCATTAATACCGACCACAGAACGCCAAAAAGGATTGACTGCATGGCATGAAAGCGAATGAATTTGTTTTCCTTCTCGAGGAAAAAGAAGATCAGCCCTACAATCCATATATACGAAATGGCCGCGGCAATGTTGGCGTCAAGCCCAGTCGCTGTCTTCTCCGCAGGTGGCGGCGGTGGTGCTCCGTAAGCGTTTCCATAACTCTGTTGGTCAGGGGGTGGTGTTTGCATAATGGTTTTCTCCTCGTCCTTAATTTGGAAGGCTAACCCAAAATCAAGCTGAATCCGGTAAGCGCCTTCATTCCGCGATCGGGCGCAGATATTATGCTAAGCGCTACACATCACGCAATATTTTGTCTAGTATGTCCTCGGGAGCACGAAGGTCAATGAAAGCTAAAGTCTATGTGAATCTTAAGCCCGGGGTGCTTGATCCCCAGGGCAAAGCAATCCAGCATTCAGTCGAGCTGCTCGGCTTCAATGGCATCTCTGACATTCGCCAGGGAAAGTATTTCGAGATCGGGCTCGACAGCGCTCTCGGTGAAGCCGCCGCCCGCGAGTCGGTGTCGCGCATGGCCCGCGAAGTGTTATCAAATCCTATCACCGAAGATTTCAGCGTGGAGATTGAGGCGTGAAGTTTGGTGTCATAGTTTTTCCCGGATCCAATTGCGACCACGACGCATATCACGTGATTTCAAAACATGTGGGCCAGCCGGTAGACTTTATCTGGCACCGTGATACTAACCTTAGTAGTTACGACGCGGTCATAATTCCCGGCGGGTTCTCATACGGCGACTACCTGCGCGCTGGGGCGCTGGCTCGCTTCTCGCCAGTGATGAATTCGGTAAAGAAGTTTGCCCAGAGTGGTAGGTTTGTCCTGGGAATATGCAACGGTTTCCAGATCCTTTGTGAAGCAGGATTGCTGCCCGGGGCTCTGATACGCAACCGCGAACTGCATTTTATTTGCGAACATATCTTTGTGCGCGTTGAAACTGCGGACACTGCGTTTACGAACGAACTTGAACGCGGGTCGGTCCTGCGACTTCCTATCGCGCATGCTGAAGGAAACTACATCTGTGATGACGATACGTTCGCCGCACTCAAACGAGAAGACCGCATCATCGTCCGTTATTGCGACAAAGATGGAGGCGTGACGGACGCCGCCAACCCTAACGGCTCGCGCGACAACATAGCCGGAATCTGCAACCATGAACGCAACGTGCTCGGGCTGATGCCACATCCTGAGCGCGCCTGCGAAGATCTGCTTGGCTCCAGCGATGGGCGCGGTATCTTCCGTTCGCTCGCCGCCACGCTCGCTGCCGTTGCCTGAGCTCCAATGAACCTCCGCAACCGCTCAAGGGACAATGGTTCCACGAAACGTCACTTCGCCTGGCTCGCCGTTGGCCTGTTACTCTTTGTCGTTCCTGCTTGCAGTTTGGGAAAGAAATCCACGAACGTATCGACAAACCGCAGCGCCTCGGAAGACAGTGCCCCGTCAGATGCGACCTCCACCGGCGCCATTAAAGAACTGCACATGGCCAAAGACGATGGAAATGGGAACCCGGGAGACGAGACTAGTGCATTTAGCCCGGGCGACCGCACGATACACTGCGTCGCTAAATTGGCCGAGGCAAAAGCTGGAACCAAAATGAAGTTTTCATGGTTTATTGTCGACGCCGATGGTGCTAAGAACGAAAAGATCAAGGACATCGACTATACGACCCGCGCTCTCGAAAATATTGTTCACGGGCATCTAACGTTGCCTCAGAACTGGCCCAGCG
Organism: Pyrinomonadaceae bacterium; assembly: GCA_013817595.1. GTDB lineage: Bacteria > Acidobacteriota > Blastocatellia > Pyrinomonadales > Pyrinomonadaceae > PSRF01. The sequence continues at coordinate 14,766 of JACDCK010000022.1, forward strand.
GCAAATACAAGGTTGAGGTCTTCGTTAATGGCAATCTGGAGAAGACGGCTCAGTATTCAGTTAAGTAGATGCTAACGCGGCGGGGCGCGAGAGTACGAATACCGATTCCAATTTTGGTGAGACCTTTCTCAACGGAATTAACCTTTCGACCATATGAAACGCAGCTTACCTTTACTAATAATTCTTGGGGTCCTGGGTGTGGCTTTAGGAGCAGGTTGGTACCTGACGCGCCCCGTTGGCCGCTCATCTGGCCCAGCAAATACTTCTTCCGCTGCCAACTCTGCTGTTGCTTCTTCCAGTCCGGTTCCCAAGGTTTCGAATTCAGCAAACCCGGGGGCTCAGCCGCCACACGCGATCGGTCCAGAGGATGCGCCGGTGACTCTCGAAGAGTTTGGCGATTTCGAATGCCCACCTTGTGGCCTGTTGCATCCTGTGTTGAAGACTATGGAGAAGGAGTTTGGCCCACGCTTGCGAGTAATCTTTCGCGAGTTCCCGCTTGTGCCCGCCCACCCACACGCTCTTGCCGCCGCCCGTTCGGCCGAAGCTGCCGGCTTGCAAGGAAAATTCTGGGAGATGCACGACCTACTGTTTGAAAACCAAAGAACCTGGCACGAAGAGTTTGACGCTCGCCCAACCTTCGAAGGCTACGCAACGAAGCTCGGAATAGATTTGAAACGCTTCACCCGAGATGTCAGTAGTCAGGTCGTCGAGCAGCGAATCTTCCTGGACGGAAAACGTGCTCACGCGCTCGGGGTTAAAGGTACGCCCACCCTTTTTCTCAACGGGCGTGAAGTGCCCTTTGGGTCTCTGGCACCAGAGAAACTTCGAGTTCTGATTAAAGTTGAACTGACGAACCCCGGAAAGTAAGGAGACGGGATCGGAAGCGATTTAGTGAGCGAGTGCGGCCACCTGGAGCGTGGACTCATAACAATCAGCACTCCAGACGCGAACACGTTCCTCTGCAGATTACGGCGTGCCAGACAACCCCGAAGCAAATGCCCACTCCCGAAAAGCTGCGCTTCTTTACAGCGTAGCAGCTCTGGTCTCGCTTGCGGGCCTCGCTGATTCCATCTATCTCACCGTCGAACACGTTTCCGGGCGCAGCCTAAAGTGCACTATTGTCAGCGGGTGTTCTGAAGTTCTTAGCAGTCCCTACGCCACTGTGCGGGGAATTCCCCTTGCGCTGATCGGCGCGACGGCCTATTTCTCGGCCTTCAGCCTCGCAACTCTCGCAGCTTTTGATTATAAACTTGCGGGAACCCTTCTCACCGCCCTGGTGGGATTGATGTTCCTAACAACCCTCTGGCTGCTCTACCTGCAAGCGTTCGTCATTGGCCATTTCTGCCAATTCTGCTTGCTGTCTGCGTTCGTGACGACAATCCTAACTGTTCTTGTCGTCATAGCTCGCAAGGCGGAAAGCAGGCAGCCACGAACGGTCTGAATTTGTATAGTGTCATACTTTCAGTTTTGACATGTATAAGCGATCCACTAAA
>JACDCK010000199.1 GCA_013817595.1 Pyrinomonadaceae bacterium
GGGTTGGCACTGATGGTGGCAATCAACTCATCTCCCTTGAAGTCTACTAACTCCTCATTACTACTTATTGCACTCATTTCATGGATGAAGCTCTTAAATTTCCCATTTCGCCAATAGGGCGGGGTAATGCTTGTCCATGTCCAACCCAGGAAGCTGCGCTGTGTGGGATCAGTAACATATAACCCCAACTTCGTCTCTTCATGCTCATCGTTATAGATAAAGCAGACATTATTTGCTAGTCCTCCTATATTAGCTTTCCATTGGGCTAACTCAGTAGCGCTATTGAGTCCATAATAGGGCGTTTCATAGTCAAGGAGGGAGGAGTGTTTTTCTTTGAATTTCTCATCCCATCGGAACTTTTGTTCCAAGTATTTCTCAACATGGGGATTATTTGTGTAGGGATCCATTACCTGAACTCCATCAACGATTTGGTGCTCTTCTAGCAGCGGATTGGCGGACCTACCATAAGGAAAGGGATTCTGGGGGCTCTCATATCTTAGCAAGTAGTTACCGAAAGTGGCGGTCGGTAAGAATTCAGCAATGATGGTCGTGCCACTGATTGGGTTATGGGTGAAAGCGTAAGCATCAGCCGCATCAATAGAACATCTCTCACCACTATCAATTGGTAAACAATACCCCGCTTCGCGTGCCAGATCATGCGCAAAACTTTGAACTAATCCCCCATTTGGCCACCCCAACGGAAATCCAATATTCACTTCTTGCCCCTCCAGACCAGTGTAACCATTCACGAGACCAATCTGCGGCCCTGCGACACCTATGTAGCGCCGAACATTGGTGCGCCGGATTTCTCCAGGTTTCAGGCCATAGGGTAGCTGCATGTAGGCACGGGCCAACAGATTTCCAGTACTATGGGCAACAAAGTCAAATTTCACGGCTTCGGGGTTTCCGTAACCATTCACCCAAGGAACTTGAGCAACTTGACCGACAGACTCTGACTGAGGGTTTAAGAGTAGCTCCCACAATTTGTCTGCGCCGAGAACAGCACTTTTTAGCCAGTTATACTGGAAGAAGAAGAGAGTACGATCTTTCTCATACCCCATCTTTTCCAAAGTGTCGAAGAGAACGGAATACTGGGCTGTATTATTGATGAAGGGTTGTGTGAGGTTGTTCCAAAAGCCTACTTCATATACAGGAGGTATTGTGGCCCCAAGTCCTGGTAGGAAAACAATCGGCGTAATCCGGGCCTGGGGAATACCAAGGAGATGCTTGTCGGCGACGGTGCCCCATATAGTCGTATCCCAGGTGGCAGAGAACTGGAGGCTATATGCTTCAGATGGCTGGATCCACAGGGGCCAGGCGAGAGTAATAGATTCCCCAGCCGCCACCTGCATGCGCTCCAGAGGGGTTTGATTAATACAGTAGGTATCGTACAAGTAGTGGGAGTAGTCTGATGAGGTTGATACCTCAGGAACTCCCCTACAATTCAAAGGGTCTTGTATATCTTTACCCACTGGTTTGCCGTAGACATAGAATCTTGCCTTGTCGTCATTAGGGGCCTCACCGTGAATACGGAAGTTGAACTGCCCCTGACAATCTTGGTCTCCCTCGGGACAGGTGAGCGTCACCGTGGCGGTCAAGGGATTAGGGCTAGGCCAGCCATCCTTGAGTTCCAAGGCATCAATTGGATTGTTCATCGAATCTGTGACCGTGACCTCCACCGTGGGCTGAGGGTTCTGCTCGGGCTCGTCGAAGCGCTCACAGTTCTGGAAGATGGGGTCAGTGGGGTGGACGAATTCAGTGTTGATCTCGCTGATGAGGGGGGTGAGGTCCCACTGCTGGTAGTTGAGCTGCTTGTAATCAGCGGTGAGTTCGATGAATCTGCCCGGGGCGCTGGCGGTGAGTTGCCAGGTGACGACTTTGGATTCGCCGGGTTGAATATCGCCCAGGTTGAGGTCGAGGGCGTTGGCCTGCGGGACTTGGTTGATGTAGGTCTCGGTGATGTTGAACCCGAGCTTCACATTGGCATCGTTCTGGATGATCTGCGGCTGCACCGAGTTGAGGCGCAGGTTGCGTGCCGCTCCCTGCCCCTGGTTGGTGACGATCAGGTTGAGGTTGAAGATTTCGCAGGTATCCTCCGGCAGCGGTAGGCGGTAGGTCAGCTTCAGGTCGGGTGATGGATGAACAGTGATGGCTTCAGGCAGTGTTTCCAGGCGGTAGCTGCTTCCCTGCCAGTCATAGGCGATCACGGCCTGAACGGTGAAGTCCTCGGGAGCGCTCAAATCGAGGTTGTTGGGCAGCAGTAGCCATTCGGCTGAACCGCTCTCTCCTACCGGAATCGTCCCCAGACCGGCTGCCACGTCGGGCAGGATGGTAAATTTGTCGCTGCTCCATTTCCCGGTGTTGTCCTTCACGCGCAGGTAGACGGTGACTCGCTCGATGTCCTGATTGGTAATATTCTTCATAGAAAGGCGTGCCAGGAAGTCCTCGCCTTCCAACAGGGCGCGCTGCTGAAGCTCCAGCCGCACCTGCTGATGCTCCTCTTTTTGAACCAGAGGTGGCGTCGAGGGGAACGGCGGGCGAGGGGAGGCGTTGCCCTCGTAGGTGCCAATGAACTTACCCCCGCTGGGGTGCTCCGACCAACTCCAGTCCCCGCCGGATGCGCTGTTGCCGGCGTTACACTCTCCCTTGTCAGCGTAGATGCCCCCGCTGCTGGTCGCTTCTTGTTCGGTGTAGGGAATCGGGCCGAGGGTGAAGGAACTTTCCAGGTACAAACCCGAGTCGGTCTTGGTCACGACGAAATCGACATAGCCCTCGCGCTCGCTGCCGTCGTCGCCCCGGACCACGAGGGTGGCGCGGTCCGTGTAGCGCCCCTCGGTGACAAAGTCGGGCGTCGTTGCGGTGAGGGTGATGGGGATGGCGGTCTGCTCGGTCCACACGATGGAGCCTATCGTGTCCAACGTGAGGGTGAGCCATGTGAGGTTAAGGGGTTGGTAGACACTCGTCCGGTAGCGTACGCCCGCCTCAAAGGTGCCTGGCTCGATGAGGTACTGTTCAATATATTCCTGGTGGGGGTGGAGCTGGCCTTGCACGGCACTCCGGGTGAAGGTGAAGCTGACCTGCTTTTCATCACGCACGCGCTGATAGTTGAAGTCGATCAGCGAGCGCCCCTCGCCCGGCTCGCCCGTGAGGGTGGCGGTGACCGGGACGGTCATGCTCTGCTCGGCATCCAGCGTGGTGGGGTACGCTCCAACCTCGACGGCCACGCCTGGGACAGCGAGGGTGAAGCCCGTCAGTTCCACCGGGATAATGGAAGGGTTGTGAACGGTTAGGGTATCGTAGAGTACGTCCGGGTTGCAGGGATCGAAGTCCCAGTCACGCGGCTCGATGATCAATTCGGGCTTGCTCTTGACGTCGTAGGTCATGTTGAGGGTGATGGCGTATTGGACATCGTTGATGGGCTTGACCTCCCACTCGTAGGTGAAGGGATCGGGGCGCAGGGCGACGGCGAGGGATTCGGGGGCCTCGCCGGGTGTGACGAGGAGTTCGCCCGCCCCCTGGTAGTAGCCATCGGCGGCAATGAGATAGTTGTAGCTGCCGGGGGCGAGGGCATTGAGGGTGACGGTGCCGCTGCTGTCCACGGTGGCATTATGCTGCTGGTGCAGGAGGTAGTCCTTTCCTGCAATGGTGTTTGTGGTGAGCGCCTGATCGATGAGGACGACCCTGCCCGCGTCCAGCGGCGCGCCATCAAGGTCTGTGACCTTGAGCTGCACATCGCGGGCGGCGTGGCTGGTGACGTTGAGGGTCAACGCGACCTGTCGGCTCTGGCCCCCGTCCGCCGCGACGGTGAGGTACTCCTGATAGCTGCCGAGTGGCAGTGCATCGGCCGGGCTGGCAAAGACGGTAAATTCAATACTTTGGCCTGGCGCGATGGCGGGAATCACCCCCGGCGTGCCCAGGTACACCCAGGGCAGCGCGCCCGGCGGTGTGATGACTACGTTCGTTAGCGGGGCCGCGCCCAGGTTGCTGATCTGGATGCTCAGGGAGCGCGTTTCACCCTGCGCGATGCCCAGCACGGGGCTCTCGGGCGCGAGGCGCAGCGCGGCCTGGGCGGGCAGGGTCAGCGTTTCTTGCTGGCGCATTGTGCCCTCGGTCACTACGAGCGAGCCAATGGCGGAGGTGTGCTTTTCCGCTGCGAGCACATAGCTATAGCTGCCAAGGTCGAGAGCGGGGAACTGCACCATGCCCTGCGCATCGGTACGGCCCTGGACCCGGACTGGCACTGTCTCAACCACACCCTGTGTGACCACCACTGAGGGCTCCTGCTTCAGGAGTTCCAGCGTCGCATTCGCGACGGGCTGCCCCTGGTCGTTGACCACGGACACAGCTATGTCTCGCTGCGGTGCCTTCACATGGACGGTCAGCGCAATGGCTTGCTGGCTGCCCTCGCTTTCACTCACCAGGATCAGGTCGCGGTAGTAGCCAGGTGTGAGCACTGCCCCTACCGTCGCGATGATGGACAGCGGAGCCTCACTGCCCAGGGCAGGTGCGGCGGGGTGACATCTCGCCCGTTCCGTCGAGCATTCCACGAGAGCGCGGCAGAGAACAGTGCATTTCCTATCGAACGGTGAGCTTTTGAATGGGGAATTTTCTAGGATCTAGAAAACCAGCGCGCCGTAGAAATAGAACACCGCTACTGTCATAAGCCCATCCTATGACATTTGTGGTTTCATCGAAAGAGACCTGAGAAATCAATCTGTCGTTTTTATCGTAAATTCGCAGCCATTCATCCTCGGATTCCCTGAAATAATATTCCCCATTGGGCGAAACTCGGTCTATCGGGAGTTCTCGGTTGGCAGGAATAACGGTGATTTGTACATTTTCTGGCAACTCAACATCTTCCGGTACTAAAAAAATATAATAACTTTGCTGCGCTGGCTCTTGGGCTAAGAGTATGAAAACGCGCCGCTCATTCCCGCTGATAGCCAACTCATAGACTTCATGGTTGTTTGTTACCACATCTATCAACTCTATTGGGTTTTCTTGATAGTTAATTACCTTGGTGTTGAGCTTCGATCCATCTTGTGCGTCTATTAATATCTGCGGCCACCCGCACACCACTGTGTTGTTATCAATCCATGCGTAACCATCGCATCCCTCATCAATTATAAGGGTTTCATTGTTTACCAGATTAAGTACATATATTTCATGAGCATCCATTTCAGCGTAGAGTAACTTGTCTTGCTGGTCAGATAAAATAG
>JACDCK010000023.1 GCA_013817595.1 Pyrinomonadaceae bacterium
TTGGTTGTTATTAGTGCAACTCTTTTTCGGTCTGGGAATGGTGCTTCATGGTTCTCAGAAAATAGGTCCCAAGCCAAGACGGGCTTTGAACCATTGACGATCATGATCGATGAGAGAAATCACTGCGATCGGCGTCTGGCAAATGTATGCCGCTAGACGGGCGAGATCGTCAAATACTTCTTCCGCATTGGTGTCGAGGATCTCGTATTGGCGCAGAGCTTCGAGCCGCGCAGTTTCATTCTTGGGCAAGGGCGCTTTCATGAATGACTCCTTGGACTGAAGCCGCTCAAAGAATAACTATTGTATTTAGTTGAAACTTTCTTCAAGCCTTTTCTGGGTGGAGTCTTTGTCGATCCGGATCAATTTTGGTTCGGGCGAGCAATTATCAGCGGACGCCGTAGTGATAGCCACAGACGGACACACGGCGGCGCAATTGCTGCAACGGCGGGCGCCTCTTCGCGCGCGGTCAGCCTGCCTTACTTTGCGGCGGATCTCCCCCATTTAATGAACCGCTACTGGTGCTAAACGGAAATCGAGTACCAGCCATTCGTTTTATCCTAAAGCTTTAGGGTTCCGACAATTATTGCCAACTAACGTCTGCCATAAATCGCTCAATACGCCCACTATGAAGAGATTTCATGAATTAGTCACTTGACAACTATTTTATTTCTAGGTATATTGAAATCGCTTAAACCGCTTATGCGCGAAACGCTGATATACGAGCGAAGCTTTGATGCAGTTCAGAAAACTTGGCTCCTGCGGGAGCCACAACCAAGGGAGAAATTATCGTATGAGGTTAATCAATTCAGCATGGACAGGCCTCGGCAACTTTGCGGTTGTTCTGTCTCTACTCTTTGCCGTCGCCATGTCACCAAATGTTACCGCCTCCGCAAACGGCCCCGCCGTGACTAAGTCGGACGCGGCTCTCGCGGCCGACATCGTTGACACGGCTGTGGCGGCCGGAAGTTTCACAACGCTGGCCAAGGCGCTTGAAGCCGCTGGCCTTATCGATGCTTTGAAAAGCGATGGGCCTTTCACAGTGTTTGCGCCAACCGATGCAGCTTTTGCCAAGCTTCCAGCCGGTACGATCGCTTCATTGCTCAAGCCGGAGAACAAGGAAAAGTTGAAGGCGATCCTGCTCTATCACGTGGTCTCCGGCAAGGTCACGGCAGCTGACGTTATGAAACTCAATGGCCAGTCAGTCAAGACACTGCAAGGCGGAATGTTCAAGGTAAGCACGAAACATGGCGTGCGGGTGGACAAAGCCAAGGTAACGCAAACCGACATCGACGCTTCAAACGGCGTCATTCACGTGATCGACACTGTGTTGATGCCACAGGGCTCTACCGCGCGGGTTCGCAAGAGCAACCGAAGAATGTAAGGACGCCTCGGGTGCCGTCAGTTGGATTGCGGCTTGGCGTCGAACCGAGGCAATCCTAAACAATCACAAGGAGAATCATGGAACAGAAATTTGATATCGTCGACACAGCAATTCAAGCAGGAAAGTTTTCCACTCTAGCCACGGCCCTGACGGCCGCTGGGCTCGTCGAGAGGTTGAAAGGCGATGGTCCCTTTACCGTTTTTGCGCCGACAGACGAAGCTTTCGCTAAGGTGCCACAGGAGACTTTGCGCAAGCTGCTGAAGCCTGAAAACAAAGATAAGTTGACAGCCATCCTCACCTACCACGTCGTCGCCGGCAAGATCATGGCGCGCGATGTGGTGAACGTGAACAAGGCCACAACCGTGCAAGGTCAGTCGATCAAGATTGATGCTAAAGATGGCGTCAAGATCGACGGCGCGAAGGTCATAACTGCCGACATCGAGGCCACCAATGGCGTTATACATGTGATAGACGCAGTGTTGATGCCATCGAATGCGGCTGCGGCCTAATCGACTACCGAGCAAGGGGGGCGAGAGGAGGGCCGCGGCAACTCGGGAAAGGGCCGCGGCTTCCTTTCAACTAAACTTATCAGGAGGGAAAGACAAATGATCGGAACTAGCAGTCAGTGTTTTAGACCCGGTCTTAAGCTGCGCCGGGCGAAGCAACTGTCCGGTGACCGGCAAAACGGCGTCGCTGGGCTGCTGGAGCAAGCGCATTACTTTTAAGAGGTAGAAGCGATATGAGAACACTGCATTGAATAAGCGCTCTATTCTGCTCACGGGAGCAACGGGTTACGTAGGCGGTCGGCTGCTGAAAGTGCTCGAGGCTCAGGGCCATACCTTAAACTGTATTGCGCGTACTCCTGCGTATTTAAGATCGCGTGTGGCGCCGACGACGAGGGTTTTCTCGGCTGATGTGCTCGACAAAGAATCCCTCCGGGCGGGGTTAGCTGGAATGGATACGGCTTATTACCTGATCCATTCGTTGGGTGAGTCGAAGGGATTCGAGGAGCAAGAGAAAGTTGGCGCGCAAAACTTCGCTGTCGTGGCCAAGGAGTCTGGAGTCAAGCGCATTATTTATCTTGGGGGGATGGGCAACGAGGGGGAAGAGCTTTCACCCCACCTTCGCAGCCGACATGAGGTCGGAAGGATCCTGCGTGACTCAGGCGTACCAACCCTCGAGTTTCGCGCCTCGATCGTACTCGGATCTGGAAGTCTTTCTTTTGAGATGATCCGAGCACTGACTGAGCATCTACCGATAATGATTATGCCTCGGTGGGTTTCGGTTTTGGCCCAGCCAATTGGGATTCAGGATCTGATTGGCTACCTGGTGCAAGCCCTCGATATTGCGATCGAGGCCAGCGAAGTCGTGGAGATAGGCGGCGCCGATCAACTCTCTTACCGCCAACTGATGAAAGAGTACGCTCGCCTAAGAAATTTGAAGCGGGTGATGATACCTGTTCCAGTGCTCACCCCACGGCTTAGCAGTCTGTGGTTAGGCCTCGTTACTCCCCTCTACGCGCGCGTAGGACGAAAGCTGATCGAGAGCATCAAACATCCCACCATCGTCACCAGCAACCGCGCCCACGAGTTATTTGCCTTGCGGCCCTGCGGAGCCGCGGAGGCCATGCGCGCCGCGCTCGAAAACGAAGATCGAAAGTTCGCGGAGACCCGTTGGTCGGATTCCCTGTCAGCCAGCGGCACTCCCAGAAGTTACGGAGGTTACCAGTTCTGTAACAGAATGATTGACTACAGAGAGAAACATGTTGAAGCCACCCCTCAGTTGACTTTCCAGGTTATCGAGAGTATTGGCGGCAACAAGGGCTGGTTTGGGTACGATTTCCTGTGGCGCTGGCGCGGGATCCTTGACCTGCTGGTAGGCGGAGTCGGCATGAGAAGGGGCAGACCGACGCATCGCAGTCTCAGGCCTGGAGATGCGCTGGATTTCTGGCGCGTTGAAGAGGTAGAAAGGCCTCACAAGTTACGTTTGCTGGCCGAGATGAAGCTCCCGGGTCGAGCCTGGTTGGAGTTTGTGGTTCAGCCCCAGACAAATGGATCAGTCATCCAGCAAACCGCGATCTATGATCCTATCGGACTCTCCGGCCGAATTTACTGGTACTGTGTTTACCCGCTGCATGCCCTAATATTCCAGGACATGATTGACTCGATTGCCAGCCGCGTGATGCGACAACCCGAGGCACGTCCGACTGCTACAGAACCGGGAGCGGTAGCGACCAGATTCAAACCAGGCAGTATTCACGGCAGGAATTGAAAGTTATGTTCGCAATTGAATCGGACGAGTAAGAGAGCTTAAGGTCTAAGTAATCGACGCCACCTTATCCCTGAGCTGGTTGAGTGCGGTCGCTACCACTCCCGGTTCCGTAAGAGGGCGCTGACGAGAATTACACCACTCGTTCCTGACCGACTTCCGGGTGCATGGCTGGGCGCCGCGCTTGCCATTCAGGCGGTCCTGCCGGCGCTCAGGAAAACCACGGGCAGAGCTTCGGTGGTGCTGTTCGCGAGCGTTGCGGCCGCAGGGCTTCACATTTCATGCGTCCATAAGTATGGCGAAGGGGGCCGTGGATGGGTTGACCTTGTCACTTGCGGCTGAACTTGAAGCTCACGAAAGAACAGGTCCAGAAGAGCACCGATACTCATACACATCAACCCGTTGCTCGCGGGCTTCAGATCGATTATTTCATTTATTTCGGATGGCCACAGCCACTTGAAAGATTCTTAAAAAGCCAGCATTAATCCCCGCTCGTTCGTGCGCGCCACTATACATTCCGTAAAGGCGTGGCCTATTATTACAACTTCCGTGTCCGCTTAGGTCAGTGATACAGAGCGCCTTAACAAGTCCCTTTTCCTCATGCTCACAAAACACTCACGATATACTCTAACAGCTTTTTAACTTCTTTCTTCATGGAGGGAAGATGATCGGTCAAAGGCTTTCTAACCGATACGACATCAGGGCGGAGTTGGGTCGCGGCGGAATGGGCGTCGTCTATCGGGCGCATGATCCCTTATTGAAACGCGAAGTAGCCATCAAGCTTATTCCTCCAACCCTGCTGAGCCCCGAAACGGAACAACGCTTCCAGCGCGAAGCGCAGTTGGTGGCCCAGATGGATCATCCCGCAGTTGTCCCGATCTTCGACTTTGGGAAGCACGAAGGATCACTATTCTTTGTCATGCCCGTCGTCCAGGGAACAAATCTCCGCTGGTTCCAGCGCGACGGTGCGCTCACGCTTGGCGAGGTCATCGACATTGGGATTCAGGTTGCCGAAGCGCTCGAATACAGCCACTCACGCGGCGTAATTCACCGTGATATTAAACCGGAGAACATCATGGTGGTACGTGAGGATGGCGCCCGTGTCAGGGTTCGGATCATGGACTTTGGTCTCGCCCGAGGGGCTACCGAAAGTCGCATCACCAAGACCGGAACTATTGCCGGCACCCTCTCCTACATGAGTCCAGAGCAAGTGGCGGCTAGTGGAGTGGACCATCGTTCGGACATCTACTCTCTTGGTACTGTGCTCTACGAGTGTCTCACCGGCGAACCGCCATTCTCAGGTGAGCTGCAGTCAATTCTATATCGCATAGTTCATGAGATTCCCCAGCCTCCGCGCTCACTGGGTGCGGACATCGATCAGGATCTCGAGGCAGCCATACTCACCTGTATAGCCAAGGATCCGGCTAAAAGACCGCAGCGCGCAAGTGAGGTTGCCGATTCTCTACGGCGTTGCCAAACCCGGCTGCACCAGAGCGATCTTGGCAAATCAGTGGTATTGACGAAGACACTGATGCTGCCGCGTGTGGCACTCTCTCCGTTCATCGGCCGAGAGAGAGAACAAGCTGAATTGCAGAAGCGACTCAATGCCGCCATTAGTGGTGAATGCCAATTTGTCGTGGTTTCGGGTGAGCCCGGCGTAGGCAAAACACGACTCCTTGACGAGATCGAGAACCTGGCGAAAGCCCGCAAACAACTGGTGCTTCATGGGCGATCAATTGAGCAGGATGGCGCCTTTCCGTACCAGGGATTCTGCGAAGCCATTCAGGAATACTTCCGGCTAAAGGATACGTCGAGCTCTCCTGACAACTTGATAGAGCTTTCAGATGTTGCCCCTGATCTCGTGTCGCTGTTTCCCATGCTTACAGAGATTAGTGAGATTCGCGCCGCCGCGACTGGCGATTCAAAGTTGGCCCAGACTGGCGGATCGCTTGGCGGATCGCAAGGACCCGAAAACCGCACTCAGGTTTTTGAGCTGCTGGCGCGAACACTCACGCGCCTGGCAGCGGGAAAGCCGCTGATTCTTTTCCTCGAAGATCTTCACGCGGCAGAGATATCCATCGAGGCATTGCAATACATCGTTCGACGATTAGGACCGACACCCACAATGATTGTGGGTACCTACCGCTCAAGCGAAGTAGACAGCCGCACCCATCCGTTAATCCGCATGCTGGATAGTTTCCGCGGAGACCGCCGTTTTTCCGCAATCGCGCTGGGACCGTTCTCACCAGCAGAACATCGCCTGTTTCTCGAAACACTGATTGGCGGACCTAAACTCGCCGACAGCCTCGTGGAAAAACTCTATGAGGGAACTGAGGGCAACGCATTCTTCACGAAGGAGCTGGTCCGTTCCCTTCTCGATTCCGGCGGCATCTCTAAGGACCAAACAGGAGCCTGGAGTCTGGGCGCGGCCACTGAACTCTCGACCGGTGATTTGCCGGCCACAATTCAACAGGCGGTTGAAAAACGTATTGAACGCTTGCCGGAGGAACTGCGTGAGATTCTTTCGATTGCTTCGGTCATTGGCAAGGCTTTTGACTTTCGCGACCTGCAGGCGCTGGCCGGTGCAAAGGATGTTGAGGACGCGATTGACCGCCTTGTAGATGAGGGACTCCTTGAGGAAGAGCGCGAGTCACGTGGTGATCGCTTAATTTTCTCGAGTGGTGTCGTTCGTGACGTGCTTTACGGCGCAATTTCGCGCCGCAAGCGAAGGTCGTTGCATCGTAAATATGCTGAAGAGGTCGAGAACCGTCACGGGGGGAGGCTTGAGCGAGTCTACCCACAGCTGGTCCATCACTTCTCCCAAGGCGACGTCCCAGACAAGACAGTTGAGTATGGCTTGCGCATGGCCAAGGCTGCGCTAGATGCTTTCAGCCCCGAAGAGGCAGCTCGCGCCGCCAGGACAGTACTCGAGTTTCTCGATGAAGAATGGGAAGGTGACCCTGTGCTGGAGGGAGAAGCGCGAATGCTGTTAGCCCAGGCACACCGAATGGCTGGAGACGTAGATGCCGCATTAAAAGAGGCGGAAGCGGCGGGACGGATCCTGCAACGCGAGAGCCATAGGTCGCGGGCCGTGACCGCACTCCTTTTCGCCGCCGAGACTGCCTGGCAGGCCAGAAAGGTCGAGGAGACAACCCGATTGGTCCAGCAGGTTATGGAAGCTGCACGCACGGCGGGAGACAACGATAGCCTGAGGCACGGGCTGTCTTTGGCGGCCACGCTCGCCAACCTGCGCGGAGAGTATGAGAAAGCCAATGATTACCTCGAAGAAGCCGCTTCGCTGGCTCCGGCAGCAAAGGAAATTGGACTCCAGGAAGAGACGCCTAAAGGGGGCAGACTGGTCGTGGCGCTGGCCACTCCGCTCGGCGATATCGATCCCGTCAATATGGAACTGGTGGAAGAGCAGGAGATTTTAGCGAATGTCTTTGAGACCCTCTTAGCCGCTGACCTTGAAGGCAATTTAGTTCCGGCTCTCTGCGAGAAATGGGAAGTGTCCGACGACGGCACTTCAGTCTTCTTTACACTGCGAGAAAACGTCCGCTTCCAGAATGGCCAGGCCCTGACTGCTCAGGCTATCAAGCATTCCTTCGAGCGGAGCATTCGTGTGGCTCGTGAACTACCTCCAGGTCTCGCGGCGATCCGCGGCGCAACCGAATTTGCCAAGAGCAATGATAAGGAGCTAACGGGAATCCTGGTCCACTCGGATTACAGATTGGAAATACAACTGCCGGACCCGCTTTCGATCTATCCAGCCCTGCTAACAGACTACAAGACCGGTATCACCCTGAACGTTGATGAGGGAAGGACCGATTCTATTCCTATTGGCACGGGTCCGTTTGGAATGGCCTCGTACAGCGCTGACCGCATTGTGCTTGAGCGCAATGAAAGATACTGGAAGGGTTCGTCGGCGTTTCTTGATGAGGTCGAATTTCGCGCAGGGCTAAGCGCCTCAGAGATAGCTTCAGGGTTGCGGTCAGGCTCGATTGATCTCGCACGTGATCTATCGCCCCAGGATCTCGACGAGTTTCTCCGCGATTCGCGCTTTCGTGGGGGCTTGGTTGAGTCTCCGCGCAAGAATACTTATTTCCTCATATTCAATTCTACGAGTGGTTCGGTCGCCCAGAACCCAGACCTTCGTCGAGCACTCTCGGGTGTAGTGCGCACGCACGATCTGGTTTGGCAAACCTTGGGGCGCTTTGCGCAGCCTGCCGTCTGCCTGATTCCACCCGGGATGCTTGGATATGATCCGGGCAGACGACGCCAAACACTCACTCGCGACGAAGCCCTGGCCATGCTGCGTTCAGCCGGCATCAGCAATCCAATTAGCCTCAGAGCGGCCGCGCATCCTCTGTTCCTTGATCGATATAAGTCGTTACTGACAACTCTGCTCTCAATCTGGTCGGAGCTCGGCGTGAAAGTGGAGGTGGCAACTCTCACGATGGCCTCCTACTTGGAATCCTTCCAGAATAGTAACGGAATAGATGTGTTCATCGGCAGGTGGAATGCTGACTATGATGACCCAGACGACTTTACCTATGGTCTCTTCCATTCGAGTGTGGGTCTTTACCGCGCTTACATCTCCTCTGCCGATGGGGATCAGATTCTCGAAGAGGCGCGCACGGAAGGTCGTCCCGGTCTCAGAGCAGCACTTTATCGAAAGTACGAAAGTTTTTTGCAAGAATCAGGCATGGTGTTGCCGCTGTTTCACGACGTCGACTATCGCCTTGCTAACTCAAGAGTTCTCGGCCTTACCCTTCGTGGTAGCGCTCCATATGTGAATTATGCCGAGATAGGTAAATTAGAATCGGTGGCCAAAGCGACCGACACTCTACTGGCAGGCGGGGGAACTATTGAAGTCCCGATAACCGGAACATTTCACCGCCTAGACCCTTCATTGGCGAGCACCGTAGAAGATGCAGAGGTGCTGCCGAGCATCTTTGAAACACTAACTCGAGACGTCGGCGGCGCGAGGATCGTTCCCTGGCTAGCGACTGATTTCACGGCTGAACAGGGGGGTAAGAGATATCGTTTTCGCCTCCGAGATGATGTCCGCTTCCATGATGGACGCAAACTGACACCGCGCGATGTTCGCTATTCGTTTGAGAGGCTACTACTGAACGCCGACAGCACTGGCCGCTTCTTCTATTCGCCCATTCGCGGCGCGAAGGCGCTCCTCAACGGAGAGGAGTCTGACCTGGCAGGCTTCCGAATTCACTCGGCCGACGAGTTTACGATCGAGCTCGATGAGCCAGTCTCATTCTTCCCGGCACTCATTTCTTATCACGCAACAGCCATCGTTCCGGAAGGTAGTGACAGGTTCGGCGAGAGCTGGCAAGAGGGCAGCGTGGGGACTGGGCCTTTTCGCGTGGTGAAGTTTGAACCAGGCGTTCGCCTCGAACTCGAACGAAATAAAACCTACTGGCGCAGTGGCTATCCTAAGATTGAAAGACTCGTCTTCAACTTCGGCGTTTTCCCGGCCGACATTCTCTCTCAGTTCCGCGCCGGTCGATTTTCGCTGGCGTCGGATCTGTTGCCCGCGGACGCAGAAGCTCTGCGCCGCGAGCCTGAGTTTGCTTCCGGCTATCATGAGATCCCCAGGCTCATAACCTACTACGCTGCATTCAACAGTCACCGCGGACCGCTGAAAGACAAACGCCTACGGCAGATCTTGGCGCAGTCTATCGATGTTGCGAGCGTGGTTCGTCAAACCTTGGGACGGCTCGCCGTCCCAGCGCACGGGCTCATTCCGCCTGGCCTCCTTGGTCATGATTCTGCATACACCCCAAGAATACCTCTGACATCCGCGTCAGCTCCTGCGCAACCAGGCGTGGAAATGGAATTGACGGCGGTCCTTAACCCGGTGTTCTTTGGAGAATACGCGGCCTTCTCGCGCGAGATCTCGCGCTTTTTTCGCGAGCACCAGGTAACAATTCGTCCCGTGAATAAGACGATCAATGAGTGGCTGGAGGCGGTGGCCCAGGGTTCCGTCGACTTGGTGCTGGGGCGCTGGGCCGCTGACTATCCGGATGCCGACACCTTCGCTAACATCCTGGCCACCAAAGAGGGGTTGTTGGGACAGCTATGTGGTTCCACCGAAGTGGACCGTCTGATAGCACGGGGGCGATCAGAAACATCTCCGGCCGCGCGGCATGAGGTCTATCGGCAGATTGAAGAAATCATCGCGCGCGATAGCCTGCTTCTTCCTCTCTTTCACGAGCAGACTTACCGTTTCGTCCGACCAGAAGTCGAGGGACTCTCTCTATCTTACGGTGTCATCGCCGTTGACTATGCCAGCTTGCGGATCCATGTCTGATAGTTGCCTGGACCGTGACGGGCTCCCTCATATCTTCGCGAGATGCCTCGAAGGACTTCAGCACCGCCTTCGTAGAGCGACACAAGGAAAGTTCATCCGCCGCAACACAAGCCTGCCAGCCTCTCAGGTCGGAAGCTAGGTGAGCGCCTTGTAACCGGTTCATTTATCGGTCCTATGCGTAACGATGGTGTGCCATTTCGCTGGTCTCATAACCCAAAGGTCGGGAATGCAAATTCGGCCTGCGCGCTCAGTGCTTGTGACGCCCGTTGTGACGTGAGAACAGATAAACTGATGTCCCAGCTTACTAACGAAGCCGCAGACTCACCAACACCAAGTGCCGTTGTCCCAGTTTGGAAGGTAAAGAAAATTCAAAAGACCTGTCTGTCTTGCGCAATGCACGGGACCGTGTATTTAGCCATGCGGTTCTCTGGCGGCTTTCTCAGTGAGGATGGACGAGTGCCTTAAGCCGACGCTCGTATTTCTCTATCTTTTTGAGCTTTGCGCCTCACTGATGCTATTGTCGTGCCCGCTGAGAGAGAAAGGCGTTCTGGACGAAACACCACGCGAAATGACTTCTATAAACCCAAGCCCCCTGAATGCCAAAAATCTTCGACAATATCGATAAACAACCCCTGCCGGCGCTTCGTGAGACCTTACAGGTTTCCGAACGCGCCGATTTCTGCGTCGGCTACTTCAATCTACGTGGCTGGAAACAGATAGATTCATTCATCGAGCGCTGGCCAGGTGGTGATGGCAATTGTTGCCGGCTGCTGGTCGGGATGCATCGCTCGCCGAATGACGAACTCCGCGATGCACTGAGTATAGTTCACCGTGACACCGGTATCGACAACCAAACCGCCATACGGTTACGAAAGACGCTCGCGGAGGAAACGGACGAGAAGTTTTTCGAAGACGACCGTAACGATCAGGCAGCTAGAGATCTCTTTACAGAAAAGGCCGGTATCATGGACGGCGAGGCAGACACTGAGGTTGACCTCGCCTCTTACACCTATCAAATCTGGAAGAACGCTACCACTGACGATCCCAGCGTGCGACGATCCATTGAAGCACTACTCGGCGTTGTCTATTCAACGAAGGCGTTTGCTGGAAGTGCGGGCATTCCTCCTGCTGTTGCAAACGCAGATGGTTCTCCCGGAACTGGCGCGGCTGCGGGCTCGTCTACATGCGGACACCTCACGACAACGACGCGCTTGCATGGATCCACGAGCAGGGTGAGAGCATCACCGAACTCGTCATCGCTCTTCGCGAAGAAGACAAGCTCTGCAATATTCATGAGGAAGAGCAGAATGATGAGCCGCAGATCATTTGTTCGATGGGCCTAGTCTGAGACTTGCCGCTGCAAAGACGTCTATGAAAGAGACTTTGAAAGTACTCAACAGGATGCTGAAGGCTGGCGTGGTTCAGCGCTACGCTATCGGCGGCGCCGTAGCTGCGATCTACTATCTCGAGCCAATAGATACCGTAGACCTCGATATTTTCGTGCAACTTGAAGTGTCCGGATCTGAACTGTCGATTCTCGCTCCCATCTATGAATATCTCACTGCTCGTGGCTATACCACGAGGGGCGAGCTTGTGGAAATTGAGGACATGCCCGTTCAATTTCTGCCCGTCTTCAATCCCCTCACAGAAGAAGCAGTCGCCAAAGCTCAGACGATAAAGTACGCGCGCGTAACCACCTTCATCATGCGGCCGGAACATCTGGTGGCGATAATGCTGCACACTGGCCGTCCCAAAGACTACTTGCGTATCGCAATGTTTCTCGAGCAGCGGGCGGTAAACTTGCGTTCGTTGATGTCGGTGCTGCGGCGTCACGGCCTGGTTGAGAAATGGAAACAGAACGAATATCGATTCAAGCGATGAAGACTTATCCGGACATCAGCAAACTAATCAAAGCAAAGGAAGCGCATCGCCGCGCTCTGGCCGCGCTTCCGTTTGAAAAGAAAATCGAACTTGTATTCAAGCTCCAACAGCGCCGCCGGTTCGTTAAGTCTGGTCAGCCAGTCAGAAGGAAGAGCCGCGTAGCGGTTAAGTGAATTTAGCCCCGTCTTTCAAGGCCGGGGAAGAAAAACGTTGGAGAAAAGCCTGCGGAGCAGGCGGCAGCATAAAGCCTGGGGAGGAGCGTAGCGGAACCCCGGGGATTGCAGCAATTTATGGCAAAGCTTGACGTACAAAAAGCACGCGACCTCTTGCAAGGCTTCGACTTTGGCAAGCTCTTTGTCGCAGAGCTTGGTTGGTCGCAACCTACCAATCGCCAATCAACGTCCTTTGATTGCATAGGCGATAAATTCCAGCGCAAACAAATCGCGCAACTCTCCGGCGTCGTCGTCCTTAGTAAACTCTCGATGGCTGCAACTTGTTAAAGAGCAAAAACTTGCGAATTTGCCCTGAGTACGTTTCATAACCCCAAGGTCGGGAGTTCGAGTCTCCCCCCCGCTACCAATTCTTTCAACACTTTACGAACACATCACGTTTCAACTCGCCTGCCTCTTGTCGTAATTCTGTCGTAATTCACTAACTGCAGCGCGTCGATTTTGATTCATTGCATCGACCGCTTGCCGCCGTCCCTCGCTCGTGGAGTGTGTGTAGTCGGCGCTCATTGTTGTCGTGGAATGTCCCGCAGCCGTTCGTTGATGTAGCCTACGACAAGCATCGCCGGGGCGCACAAAAACAAGAACGGCAGTCCCGAACCTCTCGGGGCCGCCGTTCTGCTTCAATCAGGAGGCGAGTCATTAATTTCATGACTCGGCCTGTCCCACGGGGTGAGTTTGCTTCAGCGCACCATGGCTACGATCTCGATGGTTTCGTAGTTGTTTACGGCAAGCTCGCTCTTTGAAGAAATGGCTGCGAGTTGGCTTTCCATCGTGCGCTCTTGCTTTGACTTGAGCAACTGCCGACCGGTGCTTTCGCCGCCACTCCACACCTCGGAAAGGAAGTAGTTCTGCCCGTAGCGGTGAAACACCAATTTCCCCTTGTCCGAGGCTTTGCGCACCTGGATTGGGATCGCCAGACGGATCGCGGCCCTGTTGGAATCCTGATTTCTAATCGCCAACGCTGAGCTGCTAGCGGAAATCGTGCTGACCGTGTAATCACCAGCCGGAAGGGCTTTGTCGCCAACCTTGAACTCGAACGGAACAGTCGCAATTACGGTGCGGGATGACTGACCATTGGCAGAGGCTACTGCCGTCATGAACGCGACCGCAACAACGAGCATTAACATTGTGATGCCTTTTAGAATCTGCTGTCTCATTTTTTCTCCCTATTGCCTCAGGGGGCTTGGTCGAGGCGGCTCGACCTCTAACTTGTAGTAAGTCGGCGATCGTTTGATCACTTCTTACCGGTGGTGGCTCAACCGGCTCAAAACTGTTTTTGAAATCCAGGAGCCGATGGTCAAGTATTGCTAATTGTGTGCCAAGGAATTTGCAGCGTGAAGTCCCACTCAAAAAATATTGCTAAAGCTCGTCATCGCAGATAGTTTGAAAACTCTATTCTTCAGAGCCTGTCTTCGCTCTGGCTGTAGACCACTGGAATCTCTATCCGATCAGATAGGGAGGTTATCTCTTCGGATAGAACCGGCAGCCTGTGCCTACCAAAAACTCCATCCGGGTTGTAAATCATTAGAGTTAGCAGTTTCGGCCGTTAACCTCGCACGGCCATGAAAGCTGTCGAATCCTCGTTTCTTTTATGCTGTGGTTCTGCTTCTGGACTCGAAGCACCCCGCCTTGTTGCCGCGCTAACTCTTGTAGTCTTGACTAGAGAAGTTCGATTCAATTACAAAGCGTCAAAGGCGCGCCCCAGTGTCCGTGAATTCCTGTATGGACTACAGGCCCGCGAAGGTTGCGCGGGCGCGCCTCCGAAAACAGTGTATGGTGAAGGCTAAGACTAGGGACATGCAACTAACGCGCCTGACTCTAGGAGTGAGAAATCAAGAGGGAAATCCATTGCCTTGGGTTTTCGTTTTGCGGAGTTTCTTTGAGTATAGTCATTTATGGGCTTTATATTTTATCCTCTTGCTTGGCCCTGCCTCTGTAAAAAAGATAAAGCATACCGGCTACCTGCGTTTGCCTGCTCAAGACGCCTATCGTAGCGAGTCGTAGTGGCGATATTGCTGTGTCCCAAAAGCTGCTGCACCGCATACAAGTCTCCGCTCGCATCAATTAGCTCGGAAGCAAAAGTTCGTCTTGAATCGTGCGGGCTGAGCCTCGTAATGCGCCCAAGCGTGGCCCGTTTCACGAGAACACCGTAGATCGCCTGATCGCTCATTGCCCGTCGCTCAACCATGCCACCCTTACGCACCGGGCAGAGTAGGGGACCCCGGCCAGTCGCCGCGTGCAGCTATCCAATCAGCTAACGCCAGGGCTGCTCCACCCTCGATATACGTCAGCCTCTCTTTATCGCCTTTCCCGCGCACCTTCAGGCCAGTTTCGGGAGAGTAGTCGGCCAGAGTCAACGCTACGGCTTCACTGCGTCTCAAGCCTCCGCCAAGCAGTAGCGCGATGATTGCCGCGTCACGAGCTCCCGCGGCAGCCGCACAAGCATCCAGCAACGCGGCTACTTCACCCTGATTAAGCGCACGGCCAGGAGCGAGCCGGAAACCCCGCACAGCGCCAACTCTTAACACGAGCGTACTCCTCTGCCGTCATGAGGCCAACACTCCAAGCCGCCCGCGCAACGCCTCGCAACGCTGCTAACGTGCAGTTCACCGAAGATGACGAAAGCCCTTCCTCGCGTAGACGAGAACGAATCGCTGTCACATGCTCGAACCTACTGCTTCCGCTTCGATTCCGCGCCGGTTCTTCGGAGTCCGTTCCGTATCCGTGAGCTGACCACTTGGGAACGGCGGGTGATGGTTTAGAGTGTATTACCATTTGTGGTGTTCCTTTTCGCTTCGGTGGTTGTTGGTCTTTGCTCTTGAAAACAGTGTTTCCCCCTCGTAGGGACGTTGGGACACGAGTGGGTGCCCGAACTTATGGGAAGTTCGCAACGTCGCGGCTCGATGAATTGCGGTTGCTTGCGGTTTGCAAAGTAAGCGACGTGCTCCGGTGTACCTCGTCGTGTTGGGTGTTTGCTTTCATTGGTGTTGAAAATGCGTTTTCCCCCTTCCGTAGTGGAGTCGAAGCACGGGTGGCGCACAGGGATGCACTCCGTCGTAACGGAAGTGAAGAACCGGAATGGAGCCTGCGTAATGGAGGTTGCGTCGCTGGGCTCCCGTGCGACGATGAGAACGAAGAAGGGGGAAAGATCAGGAAGTCTCGGCTGGAAGGAAGTGAAGCCGAAGCCTATCTGCGGTTCGTCAGTTTTATTGATATTCGATATGGGAAAGGTGGTGAATGGCTGTCCGGTGCCGCGATCGTCACTCTGCTGGTTGCCATGCCCACCCGGCGAT
Organism: Pyrinomonadaceae bacterium; assembly: GCA_013817595.1. Taxonomy (GTDB): domain Bacteria; phylum Acidobacteriota; class Blastocatellia; order Pyrinomonadales; family Pyrinomonadaceae; genus PSRF01. The sequence continues at coordinate 15,385 of JACDCK010000023.1, forward strand.
GGATCATGAGCGCGCTCGAACTGTCTCCTTCGCCTGAGGCAGAGCGGCTGATCATTGCCTTGCACGTAATCGCGGTCCTCGGCCTCGCCGCGATCCCGCTGCATTACGCCGTCTTAAAACGGCTGCTCGCGATCGTTGAGACGGTTCGCGCGGGCGACCCGTTCGTCGCCGCGAACGCGTCTCGGTTGCAGGCGATCGCCTGGGTGCTACTCGCGCTGAACCTTCTCAGCATTGTGAGCGGCGCAATTGCCAAGACCGTTTCGACTCCGGCGCATCCGCTTCATATAAACGCCGGCTTTTCAATCAACGGCTGGCTCGCCGTACTCCTCACGTTCCTGCTGGCCCGCGTGTTCGCGGAAGGTGCGCTCATGCGCGAAGACCTCGAAGGGACGGTGTGACATGGCTATCTCCGTCAAGCTCGACGACCTACTCCACGATCGGCGTATGACGCTGACCGAGCTCGCGGACCGGATCGGAATGGCGCTGGCCAACCTCTCGATCCTCAAGACCGGCAAGGCGCGCGCGATCCGCTTCTCCACGCTCGATGCGATTTGCGAGGCGCTCTCATGCCAGCCTGGCGACATTCTCCGGTTTGAGCCGGAGCAAGCAGAACGCGAGCGACCGGCAGCGGCAAGCAAACGGAGCGCAAGCCGATGAACGCCCTGCTGAACGCGCACGCAGGCACGTGGCGAGAGACACACACAAATCTAACAGTCGGAGTAGGAATGACTATTACTAATCACCCCCTCCACAGATCCGGACGAGCGCTGCTAACGCATCCGGCTCCTGCCTTAGGTGATGACGCCAAGTCGGCGCAAAGGATAAGGGTG
>JACDCK010000200.1:0-1547 GCA_013817595.1 Pyrinomonadaceae bacterium
TAGCAGCAGACTGGCCGGCACAAATCGCGCCACCTGTTGGGCGAGCTCTGACCCGATAGAGCCGCCCGCTCCGGTCACCATCACTACTTTAGAGGTTAGAAATCGCCGCATCTGCTCTTCACCCAAGTGCACGGGCTCGCGTCCCAAGAGGTCCTCGATCTGCACATCACGGATCTGACTGACTTCTACCTGGCCACATAGAATTTCAGACAGATCCGGTATTATCCGCGTGCGCACCGGAATGCGTTCGCAAGTTTTCACGATGCGCCGGATTTCCGCCCGACGGGCCTGAGCGATGGTAATCACCACGTGGTCGAGTCCCATTTGGGGTACCAGCCGCGGGAGATCTTCAGTAGTCCCCAACACCTGAAATCCATGGATGACTGAGCGCCGCTTTGCTTGATCGTCATCAATAAACCCCTTAATATCCAAACCCAGGCCACCACGGCTCTTGATCTGCTTGACTACCAATGCTCCCGCCGCACCAGCGCCAATCAGTAGTACCCGCTTCTTCGGTCCATTTGCGAACGGCAACGACTTCTGCTTATGTTCGGAAAGTTCCCATAGTGCCCGCCACAGCACTCGCAATCCGAGGATCGTCCCAAATCCCAAAACCGTGTCCATGACGATTATGGATAGCGGCACTTTCCATTCCTGCTTGAATCCCGGCAGGGCCAGCCGTAGCATAATCAGGGGCAGCAGCGACCACAGTGCCGCATTGAGAAAGGCCTTTACTTCACCCATTCCGATGTATCGCGAGATAAACCCATACACGCCGGCAAGGCCGAGAGCGGTTACTTGAATCAGCAGCACATAGGAGAGATGGATCAACCCGTAACGCACCCACTCTCCGGGTATCGCAAAATCGAAGCGCAACAGGTAAGCCAGCGCGAAGGCGCCGGTCAAAACTAGTAGATCGAGGCCGAGCGGCAGGTGCCTGGAAAGCTGCCCGCTCCAGGAAGGCTTTTCGAAAGCCAATTCGGTTCCCTGCGCGGTGGCCATTGCCTTAACCTGGAAGCGCTCGTTTTGCCCACTGGGCGATTGCCTGGGTTCATGTTTGCGTTCCTGACCAACGACGTAGAGCACCAAACCTAAGCAAAGCAGCGGCGGGATTGAAATGGCCGCCACCAAACTGCCGGGAACACCCCACAGCCAGGCGAGAGCGAGAAGGTCACCCGTCAAGGCAAGTCCGATGTACAGAAGACTGACTGATCGATGACTGTGCCCAACAATGACGAGCCTTTGATAAAGGTGCGAACAGTGTGCTGCAAAAACGTTCTCGCCACGGCGCAGCCGGCGCAGGAAGGTGAACAGGGTGTCGAAGATGAAGGGCCACATGAGAAGTACGCCCACCAGAAACAGGCGCGGATCATCTCGCCCAGCAATGATCGGGAGAACAGCAAAAGCATATCCCAGGAAATTGCTTCCAACGTCACCCATGAAGATGCGGGCCGGTGACCAGTTGTGGATCAAGAACCCAAAGCTAGTAGTTGCCAGCAAGAGACCCGTCACGCTTATCAATGGCTGGCCGCTGATCGCGCCCAACA
>JACDCK010000200.1:1557-5189 GCA_013817595.1 Pyrinomonadaceae bacterium
AGCCACGACCGACTGCCCTCCAGCTATTCCGTCTATGCCATCCATGAAGTTGAAGGCATTGACTGACCCCACGATCCAAAGCAAAGTGAACAGCAGGCCTAACCAACCAAAAGGCACGGGACCGAGAACTGGAATGCTAATAGCCTGCAAATAGCCAAAATTGATTATGGCGAAGACTGCCGCCAGGCCTTGCACCGAGAAACGCACGAGGTTAGGCACCGAACGAATGTCGTCTTGCCAACCGACGGCCGCAACCACGACGGCGCCCAGTGCGTAGGCTAGAAAAGTCCTGCCAGATATTTGTGATTCCACGGCTGTGTAAAGCAGCCCGCAAGCCACGGTGACTCCCATAATCACCAGACCGCCGCCCCGAGGTGTCGGTATCGAGTGCGAGCTGCGGGGATTCGGAATATCCAGAATCCGATGCCGCTCGGCCCAACCGCGCACGCCCTCAACACCAAAATACGAGAGCGCCAGCCCGGCAAAACCACATGTGAATAGTCCCAACATACCTTTCTAGTTGTTACCCTTGAACCGGTTAGTGCTTAGCTGAAGAAAACGATCAAACGAGGACTGCTCCAATTTTCTCAAGAGCTACTTGGCTCAAATCGCCCACAGTGCTGCAAGACCTGCTGCCAGCCGGCAGCCAAATCAAAACTAGGCCGAAAGCCTAAGTCCCCCTGAATCTTCTCCCCACTCACAGCAGCATCCTCAACTAAGCGGGCAATCGCTGCTCGATCCAGCGGTGACTGCCTGCCGACCAATTGGAAACTGTTTTCCAGCATGCCGGCCAACAAACGCGCAGACTTTAAGGGAAGATGCATCCGAGGCACGCCTCTACCAAGCGCGTTGCAGATCGCGCGAAGAATGTCATTGAAACTGTGAATCTCACCATCGGTGACGTTGTAAATCTGTCCTACTGCATTCGGATGCTCGGCAGCCAACAGTGCAGCGCGAGCTGCGTCTTGCTCATGGACCAAGGTCCGCCGGTTTAGGCCATTTCCGACAGGTAGGAAACGATGGCCACGCAACGCGCTAACCAGCCTTGGGTAGTTACCTTTCATGCGGGCGCCATAAACCGCAGCGAGCCGCAAAACCGTGCCGATAGGTTCGCCGGTGCTCTTGCTCCGGGCAGCGAGCACTAATTTCTCTGCTTCAAGTTTCGTTCTTGCATAGAAAGTCTGCGGCGCGCAAGCGTCCGTCTCAGCAAGGACCTGACCGGGCCGACTGGGACCATAGACGCAGATTGTGCTGAAATATACAAATCGTTTCGCGCCGCTATCCTCCGCTGCCTTTACTAGCTGGCGGGTTGCTTCGACGTTAATTCTCTCGAAATCGGCTTTCAAGGAGGGCCCCGGGTTGTTGATGTGCAGCTTTGCCGCCAGATGAAAGACGGTATCCATTTCAGACGTGGCTCGCACTAGAGCTCGCTGATCTAGTAGATCTCCGCGTATAATCCTTACCCCGTTCGGAAGCGAATCGGCAAAGGAGGTCTGGCGCAAAAGCACTTGGACCGCATATCCTTTCTGCATAAGCGCGCCGACCAAGCCTGGTCCAATTGCTCCGGTCGCCCCGGTGACAAGACACCTCGCCCCTTTCACTTCTCAGTATCCTTGATCAGCACTGTGCTTCCGATCTCTTCGTGCGGGATGCGAGACATTCCGGGGCACCACTTTATCGGAGGAGCGCCGCAGAATCTCCTCGTACTGGTCGATCGCTCTCTCCTTCGCCAGATGTGCCTCAAAATAATCACGCCCGTGCCGGCCCATAGTCAGAAGGGCGTCTCGCGGCATGGACCACAGGGTTTCGATAGCGCGGGCCAGCGCCACCGGATCCTCGGAAGGGATTACCAATCCGGCGCCAGCCGCACTGACGAGGGTCGCTGCCGCCCCGTCCATCGCCATCAGGATCGGTTTGCCTGCAGCCAGATAAGCGATCGTTTTAGTGGGGATCACATAGCGCGAGAGCTCGGTCTTCTTGAGATGTACAAGCAGCGCATCGGCTGCGGCCATGAAATCCGCGATCTTTTCTATCGGCTGGTGCTCTAAAAATTGTATAGCATCCTGAGCGTCCAGTTTTTCGGCCAACCCTTGGAGCCTCGCCTTATCCGTGCCTTCGCCAACAAGCACGATCAATATTTTCTTGCCATTTCGAAGTTGATGAGCGGCCATCACTACGGAGTCAAGCCCCTGCACCATGCCGATATTCCCCGCAAAAAGTACAACGAAGCGGTGCTCCCAGCCATATTGCTTCCGCATTCTGGATCGAAGGTCCTCGTTTCCCGGCTTGAACATGCTTTCGTCCACCCAGTGGGGCACGACCGAAATCAGGGCGGGCGACACGCCTTTGCTAATCAGATTGGCTCGCGCGTCAGCAGTAACTACCAGCAAATAATCAGCCCGGCGATAAACGAAGCGTTCCAGCTTCGCCATTAGCGTCACCAGCCAACCCCTTGTGAGCAGGCCGGAAAGCAGGGCGATTTCTGGCCAAATGTCCTGCACGTCGTAAACAAAAGGGACTCCGCGCAGGCGGGCAATCAGCCATGCGGCCACACCAATTGTCAGCGGGGGATGCCAGACATAGATCACATCGCAGGGCGGCACGACCAAACTTGCTAGCGGCGCCGAGATCATGAAGGAGAGATAGTTGAGTACGCGCCCAAGCACCCGTTTTCCATGATATGGAAATTCAAACGCGCGGATCACTTGTATGCCGCCTAACTGTTCTTGCTTTATGGCGCCAAGCCGAAATCCTGCGTAAAGCTTGCCACTCGGATAGTTGGGAAACCCGGTCAACACCGTGACAGCATGGCCCCGGTCTGCTAAGGCCTTGGCTAGCTCGCCCGGTTTGGGGACAGGCTCAGGATCGTAATACTGCGAAAGAACCAAGACCCGCATACTTCGTTTTCCTTCGTGAGGCTGTCCTAGTCTATAGTCTAAGTCTAGATTCGGTCCGCCGGGGCCCGAAGCACCTAATGATTTGCATTTAATGATCACGGTCTACAGGGGAGCGGTGCGTTGAAGGTGCACCCTGCTCCTTGTAAATATACGTGCGTGTCTTCGTCACGAATAAACGCTAAATAGAAGTCTGCAGCCAGAATTCGCAGATTGGAACTCTTTGCAAGTTCCGGGAGTCTTAAGAGTTCATGAATTCGCCTATGATCTTTTAAGTTCTGTACTGATGACCATTCCCGCTGTCAATACTTTGGCCCATCAATTTGCAGACCGTTTCTAAAATCGCAGAATGCACCTTCGCCGGGAGCGACGGTTTGACCGCGAGCCTTTGCAAACCGGGAATCACGTCTTCTCCACTCAAAGCCATGAGTTTAATAAGACCAATTCGCACTTCAACGTATGGATGTTCAGCGATAGCGTCTAGCACTGGTTGCACTGCTCCGGCTTGAGTCATTAGAAGTAGCAGAGCCAACGCATCATTTAGCGCTCTCTCCGTTAGCATTGACCGCTGACACCACGTAGAAGTAGGTCGTCCCGTTCGTCAGTCCAGTGTCAGTGTAAGAAGTAGCGGTAATGCCCGTCGCAATGGTTGCATATGGACCGCCGCTTGTTGTTGCACGCTTGATGTTGTAGCTGGTTGCGCCCGCTGAAGATGCCCACGACAGTGACACCTGCGCG